>JAKSVL010000001.1 GCA_024407995.1 Bacilli bacterium
TTGCTTTTTCATTACATTTTTGACCATTTGTCACATTTTGAAAAAATATTTTAAAAATGCTTTGCAAAGTGACCTTTCATTTGATAATCTTTAAGGCAAGAATTGCTATGAAAAAGAGATGTCAGAGAACCAAAAATCCCCACGTTCTAGGGGGTTTCTTCCCTCTCAGCTCCTCCTCATCTGCTGTTCTTGTTATTTGAATGACTCGCCTTAGTGTCGAGTCTTTTTTTGCTTAGGAGGGAGAAACATATATGGCAACAAATAACCTCGTCTATGACGTTGCAGATAAGCCAAGTTGGGGAAAGACCCTTGTCTTCGCTTTGCAACAACTTTTAGCCATCATGGCTGCTACTATTGCTGTTCCAATGATTGTCGGTAATGGTATGAGCACTTCAGCCGCACTTCTTGGTGCTGGTGTTGGTACAATCGTTTATTTACTTTTTACAAAATCAAAATCACCGGTCTTCTTAGGTAGCTCCTTTGCTTTCTTAGGAAGTATGTTCGCCGCTTTCGGTGGCGCTGCATCTGTGTCAATCGGTTATCTCGGTTTGATCATTGGTGCGGTTTTCGCTGGTTTGGTTTATGTCATTCTCGCATTAGTCTGCAAATACTGTGGCACACGTTGGATTTCCAAACTTATGCCAGCAGTGGTTATTGGTCCAACAGTGGCCATCATTGGTTTAAGCTTATCCGGCAACGCTGTTGCTAACGTTTTCGGTTATAGTGATGTTGGTGTTTTTGCCGCTACTGAAGGCCAAATTGATTTACACGTTGGTATGTGTATCCTTGTTGGCATTGTTACATTACTTGCAGTTATCATTACATCAGTCTTCAGCAAACCGAAGGGTTTCTTAAGACTAATTCCATTCGTTGTTGGCATCGGTATTGGTTATGTTTTAGCTCTTGTTTTAACAGGTATCGGTTATGCCGCTAGCAATGATGCTTTAAAAATTATCGATTTCAATATTTTCAAAAACGCTGGCTGGGACAAATTCGTTGGTGGTTGGTGCCCAGAATTTACTTTCATTAAAGCGTTTGGTTCATTCTCTGATGGCAGTGACTTCAGTTCATTTGGTACATATTTAGGCACTCTTGCTGTGGCTTTCGTTCCAGTGGCATTCGTTGTCTTCGCTGAACACATCGCAGACCATAAGAACTTAAGTTCAATCATTGGTAAAGATTTATTAGAAGAACCAGGTTTACATAGAACACTTCTTGGTGATGGTGTTGGTTCAATGGCCGGTGCTTTCTTCGGTGGTGCTTGTAACACAACTTATGGTGAATCAGTTGGTTGTGTCGCTATTTCTGGCAATGCTTCTATTAGAACAATCTGGACAACTGCCGCCATGGCAATCGTCTTAAGCTTCTTCTTACCATTCTCCACATTACTTGCTTCTATCCCAACTCCAGTTATGGGTGGTGTTTGTATTGCCTTATATGGCTTCAT
Organism: Bacilli bacterium; assembly: GCA_024407995.1. Taxonomy (GTDB): domain Bacteria; phylum Bacillota_I; class Bacilli_A; order RFN20; family CAG-826; genus RUG14515. Next base: position 1,448 of record JAKSVL010000001.1, read on the forward strand.
CGCTGTTTCTGGTTTAAAGATGATTCAAAACGTCGATCTTGGCGAAAATAAAAACTTATTCGTTGTTTCTGTTATCTTAATCGCTGGTGTTGGTGGCTTCGCTATGAAGTTCGTCTTCCCAAATGATTCATATATTCAAATTACAGAAGTTGCTTGTGCATTAATTCTTGGTATAATTGTTAATGTAATCGTTAGCTTTGCTAAAGACAATAAAGCAGAACAAAACGAACAAGAAGAACAAAAATAAAAAATCGAGGTATTCTAATGGCCTACAAAGAATTTAACAACGTTACAATCCTTGATCACCCTCTTCTTAAACACAAAATCACAAGATTAAGAGCGAAAAAGACAAGAACTAATGAATTCAGATCATTGGTTAAAGAGATTTCTATCCTTGAAGGATACGAAGCTCTTCGTCATCTTGAAACATTCTTAATTGAAGTGGAAACTCCGATTGAAAAGACTATGCAGCCCAAAGTCAATCGTAAAGCCTTGTGTTTCGTACCTATTCTCCGTGCAGGCTTAGGTATGGAAGATGGTATGTTGGAACTCGTTCCAGGTTGTACATGCGGTCATATTGGTTTGTACCGTGATGAAGTAACAAAACAACCAGTTGAGTATTACTGCAAACTCCCAGCGGATATTTCCGAAAAAGAAGTTTACTTACTCGATCCAATGCTCGCCACCGGTGGCTCCGCAATTGACGCGGTTAAAATGCTTAAGAAGCATGGTGCAAAGAAAATTAATTTCATTTGTATCATTGCTGCTCCAGAAGGTGTTGAAGCATTCTGTAAAGAAAACCCAGATATTCCATTGTTTATTGGGGCACTCGACCGTTGCTTAAACGAAGATGCATACATCTGCCCAGGTTTAGGCGATTGTGGCGACCGTACATTTGGTACTACAAACGGCACAACAAGTGACAAATAAATAATAGGATATAAAAAACGTGTAATTGAAATTCCTTTCAGTTGAAAGAGGGAAAAGAAAGTTATGACTAACAAAGAAAAAACAGTAATCTTCTCTTTAACATCCTGTGAAGATTTGGCTAACAAGGTATGTGAAGAGTTGGGTATGAAAAAATCATGCGCAATCGTGAGACGATTTGCAGACAATGAAATTTTCACTCGTCCATGTCCTGATGTTGATGTCAAGGGAAAGGATTGTATCGTCATCCATTCTACTTGCCAACCAGTGAATGACAAATTAATGGAGTTATTGATCTTCATCGACGCACTTCATAGAGGCGAAGCTAAGACAATAACCGCAATTGTTCCTTATTTTGGTTATGTGAGACAAGATAGAACAATCGACTTTGGTGATCCGATCAGCGCTAAAATGGTCGCTAGTTGCTTAAAGGCGGCTGGCTGTGACCGCGTAATTTCAGTGGATTACCATAGTGGTGCCATGCAACCATTCTTTGATGGGATGGAAGCTAAGGAGTTGTTCTCATCATCAGTCTTTGCTACCTATTATCGCGAACGTTTAAAAGAATTTAGAATTTCTTTGAAAGACGTTGTCGTTGTTTCTCCGGATAAAGGTGGCTTAGAAAGAGCAAAACATTTATCCAAGGCATTAGGTGATTTACCAATTGCAGTAATGAATAAATATCGTCCAGAACCAAATAAGGCAATGATCACCAGTATTAAAGGTGAATCAGTAGTGGACAAATACTGTTTGATGATTGACGATATCATCGATACAGGTGGCACGATTATCGCTGCGTCAAAAGAGATTCTCAAAAATGGTGCGAAAGGCATCTTAATCTGTGCATGTCATGGCATCTTTTCCAAAAATGCTCTCGCTAAATTATATAGATGTGGCATCTTAGATATCGCCATCAGTGACTCTATTCCACAAGAAGAAGAGTGCGTGTCTATTGTCTCATTGGCGCCTGTTATCGCCAGATATATCGACGAGCATTTCTAATCAAATTAGATGGTTAAAGCGGTCCCTCACGGATCGCTTTTTATTTTGTTTGACATTAACATAAAAATAAAATATGACAAAATGGCATATATAATTGAAAATAGTGTGTCAAAATGTTATAATAAGTTTGGTGATAAATTATGACACTATTGGAAATTAGAAAACAATTTGGTTTATCTCAAGCGTATGCTGCTAAAATAGCGGGCCTACCACTTCGCACCTATATTCGTTATGAAGGGGATAACGCATATGGAAGTGACTTAAAGCGCAACGCTATTATCAAAATCATTGTTGAAAAATGTGAAATAACTGAGGAAAAAGGGATTCTGACAGTTAATCAGATTGCCAATAGTGTTTGTAATGTTATCAATCGAGAATATCAGAATGTTGTTAGTTTTTGTTATTTATTTGGTTCATATGCAAAAGGATATGCTAGTGAAAAAAGTGATGTTGATTTATGCGTGTCGACATCATTAACTGGCTTGGACTTTGTGGGACTTTCTGAAAAAATACATCAAGCACTCCATAAAAATATTGATTTAATTAGATTGAACATTGCTAACAACGATTTGATAAACGAAATTATGAAGGATGGTATTAAAATCTACGGATAACAAAAAAGATGATAAATACTATTTTGCAAAAATTATTGATGATATTGGCGTTGTAGAAAAATATTTAAACAACGCTTCTTATGAAGAATTTCTTAGTGATGAAAAAAGCATTGATGCTATTATGTTTAGACTCATTCAACTAGTGGAGAATGTGAAAATGGTCTCGAAAGATTTCAAAAACGAAAACACAGAGATAGAATGGTACAAGATAATCGGTTTTAGGAACGGTATTGTTCACGAATATGGCAAGACAGATTATTCAATTGTTTACGAAGTAATCACTAAAGATTTGAATCATTTAAAAAAATTTTTGAAACAGCATTTATAGTTAATTTCATTTAACAAGCGGTCCCTCACGGATCGCTTTTTATTTTGTAAAAAAATGTTAAAAAACATTTAACATGAAGTTGATGTTAGAATATACTTAAAGAGTGTTTTTTCTAAAAAGAAAAAGCGAAAAGGAGATACTTATGAAATACGATGTAGCAATTGTTGGTGCAGGTCCAAGCGGTTATTTTTGTGCCTATGAATTAATCAACAAAAACCCAAATCTTAAAGTCATTCTCCTTGATAAAGGCTTATCTATTGAAAACAGACATTGTCCTGTTTTAGAACATAAATTACCAAAGTGTCCAAAGAACGCTAAAGGATATCAAGAATGCTTCCCGGCATGTTCTATTACCAATGGTTTTGGTGGTGCTGGTGCTTATTCTGATGGAAAATTTAATATCACTTCTGAATTTGGTGGTTGGTTACAAGATTACATTGATCAAGATGAATTAATGGATCTTATTCACTATGTCGATGAAATCAATCTTCAACATGGTGCTACACCAGTTATTACTGACCCATACACCCCTGCGGTAAGAGATATTGAAAAAAGAGCGATGTCTGTTGGTCTTAAACTTTTGCACAGCAAAGTGAGACATTTAGGTACCGAAGAAAATCTAAAAATATTAACTAGAATTTATTTTGATTTAAAAGATAAAGTAGATTGCCGTTTTTCGACTGCTGTTAAAGATATTGTTGTAGAAAATAACGAAATTAAAGGTGTTATTACTGATAAAGATGAACAAATTAACGCTAGCTATGTTTTATTAGCGGTTGGTCGTGAAGGCAGCCAATGGCTAACTAATTTATTTGAAAAATTAAATGTTGAAATGACTCAAAACCAAGTCGATATTGGTGTTCGTGTAGAATGTCCGAATATGGTCATGGAAGAAATTAATAAAAACTTATATGAAGGAAAATTTATTTTCAAAGCATCAACAGGTAGCACTGTGAGAACTTTCTGTTCTAATCCAGGCGGCCATGTTGTTATGGAAAACTATCAAGGTGTTGTTAACGTGAATGGTCATTCATATAACGATCCATCACTTTCTAGTGAAAATACTAACTTTGCATTATTAGTGACTCACCATTTTGAAGAACCGTTTAAAAAACCAAATGAATATGCTTTGAAAGTTTCTTCTTTGGCTAACCAATTAGCGTGTGGTTCTGTTCTCGTTCAACGTTTTGGTGACATAAAACAAGGCAGACGTACCACAGTTAAACGTATTAACGAAGGCTTTGTAAGACCAACTCTTAAAGAAGCAGTTCCTGGTGATTTGGCTCTTTGCTTACCACAAAAAACAATGCAAGCAATTATCGAAATGATTCAAGTTTTGGATCACATTACTCCTGGTATTGCTACAGAACACACATTGCTTTATGGTGTTGAAGCAAAATATTATTCTGCTCACCCAGAAATTGATAACAAACTCGAAGTTAAAAATATTAAGAACCTTTACGTTGGCGGCGATGGTGCTGGCTTAACTAGAGGACTAGCCCAAGCTGGTGCATGTGGCGTTTATGTCGCTAGAAACATTCTTCAAAAAATCCAAAAGGATAAGGAGTAATTTATATGAGATGTGTAGGTGTAACATCTAGAGGAATTAGGCTTCCTGTATTAAAAACCGGAGACGACCTCGCTAATATCGTCGTCGACTCAGTTTTAAAAGCCTCAGAAAATGAAGGATTTAAATTTCATGATCGCGATGTTGTCGCAATCACCGAATCAATCGTTGCCCGTTGCCAAGGTAACTACGCTTCGATTGATGATATCGCTAACGATGTTAGAAAGAAAACCGGCGGTGATGAAGTAGCGGTCATTTTTCCTATCTTATCCAGAAATAGATTTGCGATTTTATTAAAAGGTATTGCTAAAGGTGTTAAGAAAGTATATTTAATGCTTTCATATCCAAGTGATGAAGTTGGTAATGCTTTAGTGACTTATGATCAAATTTATGAAAAAGGCATTAATCCATACAGTGATGTTTTATCTTTAGAAAAATATCGCGAATTATTTGGCTATAGAGTTCACGAATTCACTGGTGTTGATTATGTTGACTATTATGTGAAAATCATTAAAGAACAAGGCGCTGATGTGGAAGTCATTTTTGCTAATAGAGCAGATGCAATTCTTAACTATACAAAGAAGGTTTTAACTTGTGATATTCATACACGCTTCGCCTCAAAACGTTTATTGAAAGACAAAGGTGCACAATTAATTTTGTCGCTTGATGATATTCTCAATGCGCCAGTTAATGGTTCTGGTTATAACGAAAAATATGGTTTATTAGGTTCCAATAAGGCTACCGAAGAAACCGTTAAACTTTTCCCAAGAGATGGTCAACCACTTGTGGAAGATGTACAAAGAAAATTAAAGGAAAAAACCGGTAAAAACATTGAAGTCATGGTTTATGGTGATGGCGCTTTCAAAGATCCACAAGGAAAGATTTGGGAATTAGCAGATCCAGTCGTTTCTCCATTCCATACCGAAGGTTTAAGAGGCACACCAAACGAATTAAAACTCAAATATTTAGCAGATAATGCTTATAAAGGCCTCAAAGGTCAAGAATTAGCAGACGCCATTAAAGAAGATATTAAAGTTAAAGAAAAGAATCTTGTCGGTAAAATGGCTAGTGAAGGTACAACCCCAAGACAAATTACTGATTTATTAGGGTCATTATGTGATTTAACTAGTGGTTCTGGTGATAAAGGAACCCCAGTTGTATTAATTCAAGGATATTTTGATAACTATGCCGATGAATAAAAAGAAATTAGCGTTTGATAATAACAAGTACTTGAAGGTTCAACGTCAAGAAATTTTAAAGCGCATCAAATCATTTGGTGGCAAGCTTTATCTTGAATTTGGTGGCAAGCTATTTGATGATTTCCATGCTTCTAGAGTTTTACCTGGCTTTGAACCAGATTCAAAACTACAAATGTTATTAACCATTAAAGACGATGCTGAAATCGTCATGGCCGTTAATGCTGACGATATCAAATACAACAAAGTTCGCAATGACTTGGGTATCACTTATGAATCAGAAGTGCAAAGACTAATTGATGCTTATCAAGCAGCAGGTCTTTATGTTTCTAGTGTTGTTCTTTGTTTCTATGAAGATCACCCAACTGTCAAACAATTTACACAAAAACTCCGTAGAAACGGAATCAAAGTCTATAAACATTATCGTATTATGGGCTATCCACAAAATCTTGTGTCCGTATTCGGCAGTGATGGCTTTGAAAAAAACGAATATGTAGAAACGACAAAATCATTGATTGTTGTGACCGCTCCTGGACCGGGTTCAGGCAAGATGGCAGTTTGCTTGTCTCAACTCTATCATGATATGAATAGGGGTATTAAATCTGGTTATGCTAAATATGAAACATTCCCAGTTTGGAACCTTCCTCTTCAACATCCGGTTAATTTAGCATATGAAGCCGCAACAGTTGATTTAGCGGACGTTAATATGATTGACCCATATCATTTAGCGGCATATGGCAAAACTGCGACAAACTATAATCGTGATATTGAGACTTTCCCATTATTACAAACCATATTTGAAAAGATTTATGGCTTATCTCCATACAAATCTCCAACAGATATGGGCGTTAATATGGTAGGTTTTGCAATCGTCAATGATGCCGCTGCATGCGAAGCAAGCAAACAAGAAATTATTCGTCGTTATTATCAAGCTAAAAAGAATGTATTTTTAGGCAAATTCGATGATGAAACGATTGTGAAGGAAGAAGCGTTGATGGGCTCATCTGGTGCGGTAATTACCGATCGTCCAGTAGTGGATGCATGTTTAGAAAAAGCTAAAAAGTGTAAAGAAAGAGTCATTGCTATTCAATTGCCTAACGGCAAAATTATTACAGGCAAGCGCTCCGTTTTGTTGGGTGCTCCTGCGGCAATGCTTCTTAATACATTGAAAGCACTTGGTAAAATTGATGATTCTATTCACTTAATCTCACCACATGTTATTTCTCCAATGGCAGAACTTAAAACTGGCCACTTGAAGAAAGAGAACCCACGAATTCGTGCAGAAGAAATATTAATTGCCTTAGCCATTCAAGCAAATAGTAATCCACTTGCCGAATTAGCACTTAAGCAATTATCAAAATTAAAAGGTAGTGAGGCGCATGCTTCTTGTATCTTGTCTGATGCGGACTTAAGAACATTGAATGCTTTAGGCATTAATGTGACAGAAGAACCTGTTGGCTACGCTCATAGGCTCTATTTCCAAAAATAATATAGAATAAATAAAAGAGATGCTTATTCGCTTTGCATCTCTTTTTGTTTGTTTTCAATTTTATTATCAAAGTAACGATATATGAAGAATACAGCGATTCCTCCTATCACCATGATAATTGACCAGAATTGTGATGGAGATAAACCTGGAATAAATGAACCACGGTAATCCGCTCTAAAGAATTCGATAATAAATCTCCAGATTCCGTATGACACTAGATATATAGCCATCGTATCTTTTGATTTGAACTTAAATAACATTAGAATTAAAACCGCTGTTAAAACAAATAAGAATATAGCCTCGTATAACTGTAGTGGAACAACATTGGTTCCAGCGTTGTTGCTATATATTCCATACCATGCATCGGTTTCTTTTCCGTGACAGCAACCGGCGAACAGACAACCGATTCTACCAAAACCATGGGCGATAGTAATTGATATTGGGGCAATTCTTACTAAATACCAGACACCTTTATTCATATCTGATTTGAAGAAGTTGTTGTCTTTTAATTTTGGATTAATTGCGTAAACGTAGAGGAAATATAATCCCAAGAACGCTACTACGCCACCAATCAATCCGCCAATAAATGTCATGCCGCCATTGATTTTAAAGCCAGCACTTGGATCGTTGATGAAATCGTAAAATGCCTGGAATAATATTGCGCTTAATAAACCAAACATGATGGCTAGTATACCAATAATGATAATTGTGTCGGAAGCGGATCTAGAATAACCAGTTTTCTTCATTGCGATAATAGTGAAAACCAAACACAATATGACTCCAACAATGAACCATACTGTATACATATCGATATTTAAGCCAAACAAATTAATTTCCGGACACATAATTCTTTTCCAATTTTATCAAAGTATAAATGATGTGACCAGCGCATAAAACGCCACTGACAATTGTTAATATCCAGAATGTTAAATCCCATGCATTTCCTGAACCGAGATGAATAATAATCATGCCACCAAAATCAAAAATAGCGTGGATAACAAAGCAAAGCCAAATGTTGTTTAATTTTAAAATTGTAACTGTTAGCATTGCACCGATTAAAAATGTATAGATACATTGTAATAGTGTATAGCCAATATCAGCGCCACCTAATAAGTTAGTTAAGTGGAATAAAGAGAACAGCGCGGAACAAATAATAGTGATAAGCAATGGAGCGTGTCGCTTATTTTTGAAATAATCTTTAGCGAGCACTGTTAAGATACCACGGAATATTACTTCCTCTAGTAAAGCGATTCCAAGGATATATAAAGCGTAAAGTCCAATTAAGTTTTTCTGATCAATTGAAGCTTCACCACTCATAATCGCAGTATAAGGATAATTAACAAACGCCACTAACAAGCATGGCAATATCCAAACCATACTGTGGAGAGAACTTTTATTACATAAAATAAGACTTTTACCACCATAATTAAATAGCAACCAGCCAAACAATATGCTTAAAGAAAATCTTGTAATAAAGCCACACAAAAAGTTATTAGCCTGTGGGTCTTCTAATATTGAAACTTTTGCTATTTCAAACGTAATAAGGCACGCAATGCTAATAGCCATTAATAGTATGGTTATTAGAAAAAAACTCTTCTTCATACAAAAATACAAAAATTGTTTTTATTTTATAACAATATTATCTTACTATATTTGTATCAAAGAAAAGTTTGTTTATTTAATTTATGTTGTGCATACGCTGATGAACAATACTTTTCAAAAGAAAGGAAAACAAAATGAAAAAAGGCAAAAAATTATTTTCAATGATTGCTTTTTCTGCTCTTGTTTGTTTTGGTGTCGCTTCCTGCGGTGGAAGTAGCGGTGGCCAAAGTCAAGAATCAACAAGTGCAAAACAAGAAAAAATCACAGTCACAGCTGCTGATGGCAAAACATCATTAATTCTTGGTCAAACAGTTCAACTCACAGCATCAATTGAAGGCGTTACTTGGGAATCTACCAAACCTGAAGTTGCTACAGTTAGTGAAACCGGTTTAGTAACATCCGTCGGTGTTGGTAGTGCTTCTATCAAGGCTATCAAAGATGGTTACAAAGAAGGTTCAATTTCTATCAAAGTTGATCTCGAAAAAATCACAGTTACAGCCGCTGGTGCAACAAGCTTCTTAGCGGGTCAAACAGTACAATTAAGTGCTAGCCAACAAGGTGTCACATGGACATCTGATAACGAAGCCGTTGCTACAGTTAATGCAACAGGTTTAGTTACCGGTGTTAAATTCGGTAAAGCCAAAATTACCGCTTCTAAAGATGGTTTCAATTCTGGTTCAATCGAAGTAAGCATCGTAAGACCTGACCCAACCGCTGTATTACACATGGAAGATGCTGATCACTATTCAGCCGATGGTATGTGGGGAACAAGTTACGGTAGTACCATCTATGGTCCAGGTGAAGAATCGCCAATCTATGCCAGAACAGGTAATGCTTCTGACGGTACATGTATCGCTTACATGGACAATGGTGATAAAGAAACATTAACATTCACATCCGATAAAGATGTCAAAGCAGAATTAGTCTTGATGATGGCTACAAGAACTGCTGTTGCTGATATGAGCGCAGTTGTGGAAGTCAAACTCAACAACATCGCTATCGATTTAGCAGGCAAAGCTTTTGAAGGCGGTGCAGACACTCAAGTCTTCATGGAATTCTCACTTGGTGATGTCAACATTAAGAATGGTAACAACGTTTTAGAATTCAATTTCTTAGCAAGTTCTCCATACATGGATGATTTACAAATCTATGCTGAATCAGCAGCAAAAATTGCTGTTGTTCCAGTCGCAGAAAAAGATCCAGTCGTTGTTAACGAAACATCTCTCACAATTGCAGAAGGCAAAACCGCTCAAATCACAAGCTCAATGACAGGTTTATCATATAGATCTGCTAACGAAGCCATCGCCACTGTTGATGAAGCAGGCGTTGTTACTGGTGTTAAGGTTGGTGAAACAACTATCTACGTTTCTAAAGATGGTTACAAGACAACTAAAGTCGCAATTTCAGTTACTGAAGCTGAAGGAGTTATCGCTGTCTCCCTCAATGAAGGCACAAGCGAAGGTGATGCCATCACATTCAGAACTTCTCAAAACTTACAAGCTCCATATAACTACATCGTTGATTCATGGGAAGCTGGTTTAACATTAACACTCAAAGTGAACAATACCGGTTCCCAAGGCGCTTTCCAAATGTACGTGAGAGCAAGAGCTTCTGGTGGTTATGGTTCATCAACTACTAATGATTTAGCAACCTGTATGGAAGTTAAAGTTAATAACGTCGCAGTTGCATGTTCTGGTGAAATTTCTGGTAGTACATTCACTGATTACTTATTAGGTAATGTCAATCTCAATTCTGGCGAAAACACAGTCACAATTAAGAACTTAACCGAAGTTCCAACAATGTGTATGCTCAGATTCATTCCAGCAGAATAATCTACTTCAAATTCAAAATAAAAGGGAGCCCATTACGGACTCCCTTTTTATTATATTATTAATATTTATTTTTCTGATTCATCATCACCAACTGGGTTAACAATTGAATAACCAATATTAACTAAGTGGTCCGCTACTCTTTCTAATTCACTAACAAGAGTGGTGTAGAATGGCGAATTTTCCATGCGACAAGTGTTGTTTTTAATTCTGTCAAAATGAGCAGCGCTGAGTTTATTTTTTAATTCATCAGTTTCGTTTTCTAAATCATGAAGTTTTTGCAAGTTGGTAGAGGTTTGATCGTGGAAAATAACAAATGATAAATCAAACATTTGATTGATAATATCAAACATTTGGTTGAATTCTTTCTTTGCGATATCTGAGAATTTAGAATCGTTATCAACCATTTTCATTGATGATTCATAGAAGTTGTAAGCGTGGTCACCAATACGTTCAATATCGTTAACAACGTGGAAGAATGAACCAATAATTTTTTCATCTTTCATTGAGGCTGTATGTGTTAGTTCAATTAAGAATGAAGTAATTTGGTTATTGATATAGTCGATTTTTTCTTCAGTTTCGACAATTTCTCTATCGTTAGATGCATCTTGCTCGAGGATACGTTTGAAGCCAAGCTTTAAATTATCTTGTGACATATGCATCATGCTAATAATTTCTCTTTTAACTTGCATAACAGCAATAGTAGGAGTGTCTAATAAACGACTATCAATATATTTGAGAGCCTGTTTCTTTTTCTCTTCATCTTTGTCTTTAATGAGCTTAATTGATAATTTTTCAAAGCCACGAACAAATGGCAAGATAGCAGGCATAAAGATAAGGTTATAAATAACTAAGAACATTGCGACCGCTAATGAAGGAGAACCAAAGATATTTGGAATAATAGTTTCTAAATCAAAAGCACATGCTAATGGCCAATAAATAGCTAGCCCAATCAAAGCGGTAATTATTCTTATACAAAAACATATGATACCTGTACGCTTAGCGTTGATACTACCACCGATAACAGCAAGTAATGTGGTAACTACTGTACCAATAGTGGCACCAAGAACTAAATAAACAGCGCTGTTGAAATTCAATGCACCAGTGCTGACCATTGCAATAGCGATACCAGATGTGGCGGAGCTTGATTGAATCAAAGCAGTAACTATTGCACCAATGAGTAATAATAGCGGTGGGAAATCCACTGCGTTGAAGAAATTCTTAACTGCATTAATCAAATCAGGATTACCTGTATCGGCGCTTAAAACACCGCTCATGGTATTTAAACCGAAGAATAATAAACCTAAACCTGCAAGAATTTCACCAATACTCTTAATTTTTTCTTTTTTGAAGAACATTAAGATGACACCGATGACTGCTAAGAGAATGAAATAATGTGAAATTGAAAATGATGATAAAGAAGCAAGCAAACCAGTGACTGTAGTACCGATATATGCACCAAGGATAATGCAAACGCCTTGGAATATTGTCATCGCGCCAGCGTTAATAAAACCGATAGCCATGATACTTGTTGCGGCACTGCTTTGAATTAAAGCGGTAACTGCGGTACCAATACCTAGTCCTGCGAAACGATTATTTCTAATCCTCTTTAATAATTTTCTTAAACTTGGTCCAGTCGATTTTTTCAGACCAGAAGACATCATATTCATACCAATGATGAACACGGCTGCACCGACCAATAATGTAATAATACTGATAATTAGTTTTTCCACACCATATATTAAAAAGCATTTATTGATACTATTCAATAATAGTTGTGCATAAACCATTACTAAAAATAAATTTAATCTTGTATAATGTAGCAGGAATGGAGGACTAATTATGACAAAATTAGTACTAATTAGACACGGTGAATCAGAATGGAATAAATTAAATTTATTTACTGGCTGGACCGATGTTGAATTAAGCGAAAAAGGTGTTGAAGAAGCACACCGCGCTGGCAAAACATTAAAAGAAAAAGGCTACGATTTTGATATCGTCCATACATCATTGCTAAAAAGAGCAATTCACACAATGAACAATGTCTTATTTGAATTAGACAGAGAATGGCTTCCAGTTTACAAATCATGGAGATTAAATGAACGTCACTATGGCGCTCTCCAAGGTTTAAACAAAGCGGAAACCGCTGCTAAATATGGTGAAGAACAAGTTAAGATTTGGAGAAGATCATATGATTGTCCACCTCCAGCACTTGAACAAAACGATCCACGTAACCCTGCATTACAAGCACAATTCAGAGATGTTGATCCAAAAGATTTGCCATTAAACGAATCATTGGAATTAACGGTTAAGAGAGCAGTTCCATATTTTGAAGAAGTGATTAAACCACAAATGGAAGCGGGCAAAAGAGTCTTAATCGTTGCCCACGGCAATTCCTTAAGAGCTTTAGTCAAATATTTCGACAACATGGCAGATGAAGAAATCGTTGGTGTTAACATTCCTACTGGTGTCCCACTTGTTTATGAATTCGATGACAATATGAAAGCCATTAACCATTATTATTTAATGGATGAAGAAGAACTTAAAAAACAAATGGAAGCAGTTGCTAATCAAGGCAAAGCAAAATAATCTAACATTTTAAAATAATAGTCGCGTGTATTAATTCATGCGGCTTTTTTATTGCTTTGAACATTTTTTGTATTTTTATTAATTTCCATTAATAGATGTGATACAATGACTTTGATTTTGGGTTTTGACCAAAAAGGATAGAAAGAGGATATAAAAATATGCCAAAAATTGACCTCAGTAAGTATGGAATTACAAACGTTAAGGAGATAGTTTATAATCCATCGTATGAACTTCTTTACGAAGAAGAAATGAAATCCGAATTAGAGGGTTTCGAAAAAGGACAATTAACAGAATTAAACGCTGTTAATGTTATGACCGGTATTTATACCGGAAGATCTCCAAAAGACAAATATATCGTTGTTGATGAAAATAGCAAAGATACAGTTTGGTGGACCTCAGAAGGTTATAAAAATGATAACCATCCAATGAGCGAAGAAGTTTGGGCTAATGTGAAAACTTTAGCGCAAAAAGAATTATCCGGTAAGAGATTATTCGTTGTTGATGCCTATTGTGGTGCCAACAAAGACACTCGTATGGCGGTTCGCTTTATTATGGAAGTTGCCTGGCAAGCACACTTTGTCAGAAACATGTTCATTAAACCAACTGAAGAAGAATTAAAAGAATTCAAACCAGACTTTATCGTTTATACAGCTTCTAAAGCTAAAGTTGAAAACTACAAAGAATTAGGACTTAATTCCGAAACATGTGTTGCTTTCAATATTACAAGTAGAGAACAAGTTATTTTAAATACATGGTATGGTGGTGAAATGAAAAAAGGTATGTTCTCCATGATGAACTACTACTTACCACTTAAGGGCATTGCCAGTATGCACTGCTCCGCAAATACAGATTATAACGGTGAAAATACTGCAATTTTCTTCGGCTTATCCGGCACAGGTAAAACCACGTTATCAACTGATCCAAAGAGATTATTAATTGGCGATGATGAACATGGTTGGGATGACAATGGTGTCTTCAACTTAGAAGGTGGTTGTTACGCAAAGGTCATTAACTTAGACAAAGATAGTGAACCAGATATCTATAACGCTATCCGCAGAGATGCCTTGTTAGAAAATGTTACTGTTGATGAAAACGGCAAAATCAACTTTGCAGATAAATCAGTCACAGAAAATACACGTGTCAGCTATCCTATTAATCATATCGAGAAGATTGTTAAACCAATCAGCCATGGCCCACACGCTAAGAACGTTATCTTCTTAAGTGCTGATGCCTTTGGTGTTTTACCTCCAGTAAGCATCCTCACTCCTGAACAAACTCAATATTACTTCTTAAGTGGCTTCACTGCTAAACTAGCAGGTACCGAAAGAGGTATTACAGAACCAACTCCAACATTCTCTGCTTGCTTCGGCCAAGCTTTCTTAGAATTACATCCAACAAAGTATGCTGCTGAATTAGTGAAGAAAATGAAATTAAGTGGTGCAAAAGCATACTTAGTTAACACTGGTTGGAATGGTACAGGCAAACGTATTTCTATTAAAGATACACGTGGTATTATCGATGCAATTTTAGATGGTTCCATCAATAATGCTCCTACTAAGACAATCCCTGTCTTCGGTTTTGAAGTTCCAACTCAATTACCAGGTGTTGATCCAAAAATCTTAGATCCAAGAGATACATATGCTGATCCAAAAGAATGGGACAGAAAAGCTGCAGACCTCGCTTCAAGATTTGTTAAGAACTTTGTTAAATATGAATCTAATGAAGCTGGCAAGGCTTTAGTAAAAGCTGGCCCAAAAGCTGAATAAGAATTATGGGTGTAAAAATAGTTGAAACTGGCCTAAGAGATGGCCACCAATCATTATTTGCCACAAGAATGAACACCGAAGAAGTTCTTGTTGCACTTAAAGAACTCGATCAAGTTGGCTACCACGCTATTGAAATTTGGGGTGGTGCAACTTTTGATTCATGTTTAAGATTCTTGAACGAAGAAAGTTTGTAAAAAAACTAAACTTCAAATGCTTTTCCGTGGTCAAAACATCTTGGGATATAGACATTATGCTGATGATGTTGTTGAGAAGTTCGTCGAAAAATCCATTAAGAATGGTATAGATATCATTCGTATTTTCGATGCTTTAAACGATATCCGTAACTTAGAATGCGCTGTTAAAGCCACTAAGAAATATGGCGGCGAATGTCAAATTGCTTTAAGCTATACCACTTCACCAGTGCACACTGTTCAATACTATGTGGATTTAGCTAAAGAAATCGAAAAGATGGGCGCTGATAGCATTTGTATTAAAGATATGGCGGGCGTTATGCTTCCAACAGCTGCTTACGAATTAATCAGTGCACTTAAGAAAAATACAAAATTACCAATCGAATTACATAGTCACTGTACAGGTGGCTTGTGCGAAATGACTTATATGAAGGCCGTTGAAGCTGGTGTTGATATTGTCGACTGTGCCATCTCACCAATGAGTGGTGGTACGTCTCAACCATGTACAGAATCACTTAACTTTGTGCTTCAAGGCACAGAATATGATCCAAAACTTAATGTTGAAATGCTTAATGCTGCTGCTAGTAAATTAGCCCCAGTTAAAGCAAAATACATCGCTAATGGTTTATTAAATCCAAAAGTTTTATCCGTTAACGCAAATATTATCAAATACCAAGTTCCTGGTGGTATGCTTTCAAACTTAATCAATCAATTAAAGCAACAAGATGCTTCTGATAGATTAGATGAAGTTTTAATGGAAGTTCCAAATGTCCGTAAAGACATGGGATATCCTCCACTTGTCACCCCATTATCACAAATGGTTGGTACACAAGCTGTTTTGAATGTTCTTTCTGGTGAAAGATATAAAATGGTGCCAAAAGAAATCAATGAATATCTACATGGTAGATATGGCAAATCCCCAGCACCAGTTAATGAAGAAATCAGACGCAAAATCATTGGCGATGATAAAGTCATTACTTATCGTCCAGCGGATGATTTGAAACCAGAATTTGAAGAACTTAAAAAGCAATATAAAGGCATTGCAAAGAGTGATGAAGATGTTTTATCAATTGCTTTATTTGGTGATGTTGCTATTAAGTTTATCGAGCAAAGAAACGAAGATGCCGTTCCAACGCTCATTAAAGTTGAGGCATAATTATGTTTTTAGCAGTTTGGGAAAATTGGGAAAACATGACAGTTGGTGAGGCGTTTTTAGTCGCCATCATCGCTATTATTATCGTTTTTGCGGTTCTAGCGGTTATTATTTTCATCACTTGGGTGATGCAAAAAGGCATGGAAAAATTCGATGCCAAAACAAACATTTTGCCACGTGAAGAAAATAAAATTCTTAGTGAAGATGAAAATGCTGTTGTTGCAGCTTTGGTAGCCACAATGGACTTTTATCGTGAAACCGGCAAGGACGTGCGTGTTGTTTCGATAAAAAGAATCGAGGATTAAGGTATGAAAATTTATAAAATTAAAGTCAACGGCAAATCATATCGCGTTGAATTAGAAGCAATTGAACAAGTCGACACTGCTCCATTAGAAGAAAAGAAAAAACAAGAAAGCAAAAAGATTATCGACAGTGGTAGCAATAAGCAAGTCGTTTCTCCTATCCAAGGTCAAGTTACCAATGTCAAAGTAAAAGTTGGCGACAAAGTGCAAAAGGGAGATGTCTTAATTATTGTTGAAGCGATGAAGCTTGAAAACGAAGTCGTTTCACCATTCGAAGGTCAAGTCGCTCAGATTTTAGTGACTAAAGGTCAAAACGTCAAAGCAAAAGACCCAATCGTTATTATTGAATAGTGGATTAGAAGAATATGGAAAAATTTTGGAACACAATTGTAGCATTTTTCCAAAGTTCTGGGGCTGTGACCTTCTTTACTAGTGGTCTATGGCTCAATGGCATCATGATTGTGGTGGCTTGTGTTTTGTTATTCCTTGCCATCAAGAAAGATTTCGAACCTTATTTGCTTTTACCAATCGCATTTGGTATGTTGCTCATCAACTTACCACTTGTCGGACAAGAAATTTTTGATAAAGGCGCAACGGTATATACTGCTTATTCTTTAGCAGCAGAAATTGGTGTTGATAATAGTACTGCTCAAAGCATATTTGGTCTTTTAGGTGAAAATAGTGCGACTACAAAGGCTCTTAATGATTTAGTTTTAAATACAAACAAGGCCTTTGGTGAAGACTTTAACTTTGTTAACTGGTTAAGCAGCACCGCTACTATCACTGAAAGCGAAGCAACACAAATCGCGGAAAACATCCAACACTTATACAGTTATGATTACCAAGGTATCTTTGGATTTTTGTATTACGGAGTTAAGTGGGGCATTTACCCATGCTTAATCTTCCTCTGCATTGGTGCGACCACAGACTTTGGTCCACTTATTGCTAATAAGAAAACAATGCTTTTAGGCGCGGCAGCGCAACTTGGCATTTTCATTACATTCATTGGAGCGATTATCTTAGGCAAGAATTGCTTAGGATGGACAGCATTTGATGCTAGAATCGCTTCCGCAATTGGTATCATCGGTGGTGCTGATGGTCCAACCGCTATCTTAGTCACAACTAAATTAGCACCAGAATATTTGTCATCTATTGCTATCGTGGCATATTCATATATGGCATTAGTGCCTGTTATTCAACCACCTATCATTAGATTATTAACCACAAAGAAAGAACGTCAAATCAAGATGGAAACTCCAAGAGAAGTTTCTAAAACTGAAAAGATTCTTTTCCCAATCGTGGTTACTGTTGTCACCATCTTAATCGTGCCAAGCGCCGCTCCATTAATTGGTTGCTTGATGCTTGGTAACTTGATTAAAGAATCAGGCGTCGTACCAAAAATCACTGAAACATTAGCAAATTCTCTTATGTACATTATCACCATCTTATTAGGTGTTTGTGTTGGCTGTACTGCTGATGCTGCAACGTTCTTAACGTTTGATACAATCCTTATCTTCGTGTTAGGTATTATTGCATTTAGCTTTGCAACTGCTGCTGGTGTTTTAGGTGGTAAGATTATGTGCTGGGCTACTAAGGGCAAAGTCAATCCTATGATTGGTGCTGCTGGTGTTAGTGCTGTTCCTATGGCGGCCCGTGTTGTACACAAAGAAGGATTAAAAGAAGATCCAACAAACTTCTTACTCATGCACGCAATGGGACCAAACGTCGCTGGCGTTATCGGTTCTGCTGTTGCAGCAGGCGTCCTCCTCCTCTTATTCTTATAGAATATAAAAACTTAATAAGTGCCTATCCACTATGGAAGGCACTTTTATTTTGGTTTATTATAATTCTATGAATTACTCACTTATTCATTTCAAAGAAATAGATTCTACAAACAACTATTTAAAAAGCTCATATCGTTTATTAGATAATTTCACTTTCGCCTCAGCAGATTATCAAAGCCATGGCAAAGGCCGTAATAATCGTATTTGGAATAGCGAATCTGGTGAAAATTTATTGTTCTCGTTTTTAATTAAGGATGAGAACCTTCTAAAAGAGTCACCAATTATTTCGTTAATAACGGCGGTAGAAATCGCTAAAATAGTTGAAATATATAAAATCAAATGCGTGAGCATAAAGTGGCCCAACGATGTTTTAATTGGCGATAAAAAGGTATGTGGCATTTTAGCGGAAGGTGAACTTCCAAATTATTTAGTAGTGGGTATCGGTCTTAATGTTAATCAAAAAGAATTTTCGAAGGATTTAAGAAGACCAGCGACTTCATTAAAAAATGTTATAAAAAAAGAAATTGATATCAATCAATTGAAAGAAAAACTATTCGATCAACTTGTAAGCAACCTTAAAAACCTTAATAAAGATGATTCTTTGGAATATTTTAGAAATCATAATTATTTGCTAAATAAAAGGGTGCGTGTAGTGGTTAATAACCAGCCATTTATTGGGGAAGTAATCGGTGTTGATGAGAATTTCTGTCTTCAGATCGTTTCTAGTGATATGCTTTTACACATCGATAGTGGTGAAATTGAAATATTATGAGTAAAGAAAAATTAATCGTTCTTAATAGACAAATAGACGCAGTGATTTTAGATATGGATGGAACATTAATTGATTCCACTAATCGCTGGCATGATATTGATAAAGCTTTCTTTAACAAAAGAGGGATGGAAATACCAGAAGACTATGCACAAAAAATCGTGCATCTTGGTTTAACGCAAGCCGCTAAATTAACAAAAGAATTATATGGCATTAAAGAAAGTGAACAAGAAATCATGGATGAATGGCATCAAATGTCATTAGATATGTATCGCAATGATGTGAAGTTAAAACCAGGTGCTGTTGAATTGTTAGAATTATTTAAAAAACACAATGTTCAATTAGCCATTGCGACTGCAAATGATGATCAATTATATATGCCATGTATTGAAAGATTAGGCATTGGCAAATATTTTAGCTATATAGCGGATGTGAACAATATCAAAGAAGGCAAACATAGCGCTAAAATTTATCTTTATTTAGCGGACAAGATGTCGACAAAACCAGAAAATACAATGGTTATCGAAGATATGCCTACATGTATAAAAACCGCTCATGATAGTGGCTTCTTTACTGTTGCGGTTTATGATGATGCTTCTAAAAACTTTGATCAAGAAAAAAGGTCCAATTCAGACCTCTTTATCAATAGCTTTAATGACCTTATCGAATTATTAAAGTAACTCAACGTTACATTTTCTAAATTCTTCAATATCCTTTTCGGGCCAATAAGATGATTGGACTTCCCCGATATGGATCTTTTTTAACAAAAACATGCACAAGCGAGATTGACCAATGCCACCTCCAATTGAAAGTGGTAATTCGTCGTTTAAGATTTGCTTATGATATGGCATCTCTAACTTATATTCCTCGTGTTTTGCTTTTATTTGTTTTAGCAATGATTCTTTGTTAACTCTAATACCCATCGAAGATAATTCGAACGCTAATCGAAGTGGTTCATACCAAAGTAAAATATCGCCATTCATTTTCCAATCATCATAGTCCGCTGCGCGTGTGTCATGTGGTTGACCATCTTTTAATTTGCCACCTATGCCAATAAGGAAAACTGCGCCATACTTCTTGCAAATAGCGTTTTCTCTTTCTTTTCTTGTGAGATTTGGATATTCTGCTTCTAACTCTTTTGTGGTCACAAAGACAATTTCTTTAGGTAAATCGTTTTGCAACACTGGATATTTTTTGATTAGCGAGTTATAAGTTTTAATAAACGCTTTGTAAATTTTTTTAACAACTCTCTTGAGTGTACTTATTTTTCTTTCTTCTGGTTGCAATCTTCTTTCCCAGTCCCACTGATCAACATATAAAGAATGGAGATTGTCTAAATCCTCGAATCTTCTAATTGCATTCATATCGGTATATAAACCATCAATTTTGTATTTGTCTAATGCATATCTTTTCCATTTCGCTAATGATTGAACAATTTCTAAATTGCTTTCATCTTCATTTACTTCAAAAGAAACAGCTTTTTCATAACCGCTTAAGTTATCGTTTAAACCGGTTTTTGGCTCGACGAACAGTGGAGCGCTGACACGCATTAAATCAAGCTCTTTAGCGAGTTCTTTTTCAAAGGTATCTTTAATCAATTTGATGGCGATTTGTGTATCCACCAAATTCAAAAGACTATGATAGTTTTTTGGATAGATGTTGTTCTTCATATTAGAGAATTTCTTTCTTGTTGTTGTTTTTATAGACGGTAAATCTGATTTCTAATTCACCATCCATGACTGGTTCGCTTTCTGATATTAGTTCAAAGTCTTCTTCTTCATCTAAATTAACGAAAAATACCTCTGCTCCTCCATCAGCGTTAACCTTAGTTAAATATACTTGATCAACATATGGAAGAGTTTGTCTATATATAGAAGCGCCACCGATAATAAATACCGTGTCGTTTGTTTCGTATTCTTTTATCTTTTTTAAGAAGTCTTCAAAGCTATGAACATTGATAACGTCTTCATAGTTATGACTGGCATCTTGTGATAATACGATACTAGTTCTATTTTTAAGAGGCTTGCCACCAGGGAAGGATAATAATGTATTTTCACCCATACATACAGTGTGATTAAGTGTTGTTTCACGGAAAAACTTCATATCTTTTGGCAAAGAAAAGAGCAAACCATTTCTTTTGCCAATGCCGTATTTTATGTCGCAGTTAAGAATTGAAATAATCATATTAAATAGCCACCGGGATCTTCTTATCTAATGGTTCGTATTCATAATCCACCAATTCGAAATCTTCTACTTTGAAATCATAGAAGTTTTTGATGTTTGGATTAACTTTTAATTTAGGTGCTTTATGTTGTGGTTTATCGATAACTTCTTTAACGATATCGATATGTCTATCGTAAATATGCGCATCTGCGATAACGTGTACGAGGGTGCCAGGTTTTAAACCGGATACTTGCGCAAACATAATGAGAAGAAGTGAATATTGAAGCACGTTCCAGTTATTCGCGGTAAGCATGTCGTTGCTTCTTTGATTTAAGATGCCGTTTAATGTATCACCACTAACGTTGAATGTCATAGAGTAAGCGCAAGGATATAATCCCATTTCATGTAAATCTTCAAAGTTGTAGATGTTGGTCATAATTCTTCTTGATTGAGGATTGTTTTTCAAATCAAATAAAACTCTATCAACTTGATCGAATTCACCTTCTGGATAAATAGATTTTTTTGCTAGTTGATAACCATAAGCTTTGCCAATTGATCCAGTTTCATCAGCCCAAGAGTCCCAAATATGGGATTTTAAATCGTGGACATTGTTGGATTTCTTTTGCCAAATCCAAAGCAATTCATCTAAACAGCTCTTAAAAGCAGTTCTTCTAATAGTGAGGATTGGTAATTCCTCTTGTAAGTTATACCTATTAACAATGCAGAATTTTTTCACGGTATGGGCGGGAGTGCCATCTTCCCAATGAGGACGTACTTTTAAATTCGTGTCCCAAAAACCGTTTTCCATAATATCTTTCATATTTGCTACGAAAATTTCATCTGCTTTTGACATAGTTCTTACCTCGCGTTGAATACATTATATTCAATATATTGAGCTTTCAAAATCAAAAACGTAAAAATCTTTTGCGTACGCGCTTCTAATAAGGAAAAATATATGTAATGGAACAAATTATTTTCGAAGATCAAAACATTCTAATTATTAACAAACCTCGTGGTCTGTTATTGCAACAAGATGGTGATGAATCGCACCTTTCTCTAGATAAGATGGTCGCGGATTATTTAAAAATGACTGCGATGCCCGCTCATAGACTGGATAAGGATACATCTGGTTTATGTGTTTTTGCTAAAAATAAAAAAACCGCCGATGAATTAGGCAAGATTTTTAACGACCACACTCAAATTGAAAAACATTACATTACTTTAGTTGTGGGCAATATTGAAGAAGATGGTGTGGTTGATGCTCCTCTTAGAAAAAGCTTTGAGCGCAAGAAAATGGTAGTAGCACCATTAAAAAGTGGGGCGAAACCTGCTATTACAAAATATAGTGTCATCGAAAGACATACTGACTATACATTGCTTGATGTACAACTATTAACCGGTAGAACACACCAAATACGCGCTCACATGTCGTATATACGCCATCATGTTGTAGGCGATGTTAAATATGGCGATTACAAAATAAATAACATTTTTAAACGTGATTTTAGCTTTGAAAACCAGTTTTTGCACGCTTATAAATTGAAATTTTTAGATATAAAAGGACATTTAAATTACTTAAAAAATCGTGAATTTTCCGCTGATTTACCACCAGAATTGCAGGAAATATTAAAAAAATTAGATAATTAATTATCTAAAATGAATATTTTAAAAAATATTTAGCACTCCTATTGACAGAGTGCTAATTTTTGTTCTATCATGTATTCGTTAGCAGTCAAGGTGGACGAGTGCTAAAAGAAGTAATATTGGAGGTATTAACTATGAGAAATTATATTACTACTTATGATCCATTTTTCGGCAGATTTTTCCTTAGAACAAGCAACTGCTCAGCATCACAAATGATGAAAACAGATATCAAAGAAACAAAAGATTCATATTTAATGAAGATTGATCTTCCTGAAGTTAAAAAAGAAGATACAAAGATTACATTAGAAGATGGTTATCTCAAAGTAACTGCTGTTATCAATCACGAAGACGAAGATGATGAATACATCTATCGTGAAAGAAGCTATGGTGAATATTCACGTTCCTATTATGTTGGAGATACAGTCAAATTAGATGACGTGTCCGCTAAAATGGAAAATGGCGTGTTAACTATCGACATTAAAAAACGTGACGAAGAAACTAAAAAAGAACAATTTGTCCATATCTCATAAACTCCCGATGTACGAGCGTTACGTGCAACGCTCATATCACCAAGGCGCCAGATTACTGGTGCCTTTCTTTTTGCGTTTGCACCTATACTTGTATACGCGCTGTGATATAATAAAAAAGTATTTTACAACATTTCGTTTGATATTTATAAAAGGTGGTTTTATTTATGACAAAACTAACATTTCTAGCGTCTTTTTTAGACGAAGCAATTTTTCCAGGCGGATATTCAATTCGTGCAGTTTTTGAATATTGGTATCTTGGATTAATTATCATCATCGTGCTTGCGATCGCCACAGTAGGCCTATATTTCCTTTTATCGTGGCTTTTCGGTCGCATGAAATTTGATGATAAAGACAAAGAAACTTTCAGCAATTATCGCGCTGCAAAGAAGGATGAAAAGAAAGAAATTGCTAAGGATGCAAGTAAGCCAGTTAAAAACGTTGTCTTGTGGCAAAGAATGAAATTCTGGCTCATTCCAGTCGTTTGCGTTGGCGGACTTGTGGTCGCTGCCGCAGCATCGTTCCTTCCTTCCGCCGCATTTAAAAATTTATTATTCACCATGGGTGGTAGTCACGTTACTATTTACGATACAGAAGCTTCTAGAAAAGCTGCTGCAGAAGCAGAAAAGAACGTCGTAACTATCGAAGAAGAAGGTATTGTTCTTTTGAAGAACACCAATGATTCACTTCCATTAAAAGCTGCAGATGGCGAAGAAAAGATTAAAGTTAATATTTTTGGTTCCTGCGCTTATGGTCTTTTTTATGGCAATGGTGGTTCTGGCTCTTTCCAAACAGATGGTAGAGTATCTGCTTTCCCAAGAGTTGCCACTAAATTAGAAGCCGCTCTTGTAGAGGAAGGCGTTGAAATCAACAACAACCTCTTCAATATGGTAAAAAACTATTACAGAAATAAGAGTGTTTCTATTGCAGAATCTGACTACGATATTCAATGTGGCTTTAACAAATATAACTACAGTGAAATCGCTCCTAGTAAAGCGCCTTATGACTATGAACCTCCTGTTTCAGCATATGAAAAAGAATTTACTGAATTAGGTGGCAAAACATTATTGCAAGACGCAAAAGACTTCTCTGATACAGCTATCTTTTGCATCACAAGACGTGGTTCTGAAGATGAAGATATGAATCTCAGTGATTTGCAACTTAAATCAGGCGAAAAAGAAGTTATTGATATGCTCGAAGAAAACTTTGAGAATGTTGTTATTTTATTAAACGTTCCAACAGTTATTGAATCTAGATTCTTAGATGATGATGAAATCGATTCTGCTGTTTTCATCGGTCATCCAGGATTAACTGGTGCAACCGCAGTGGCAGAAATGCTTACTGGTAAAATCAATCCATCAGGTCACTTAGTTGATACGTGGCCATATGATGTAACAAGCGCCCCATCATATCAAAACTTTGGTAATGACACCACCTTATCGCACACAGGTGGTTCAACTGGTAAATTTACTGATTATTTAGAAGGTATTTATGTTGGCTATCGTTACTACACAACACGTGGCATGGTCGATCCAAATTATAAATATAATGAAGAAGTTCAATATTCATTTGGACATGGTTTATCTTACACAACATTTGACAAATCAATCGTTGAATTTGATGTGGATAAAACAAATCAAAAAGTTACAGCATTCGTGGATGTCAAAAATACCGGTAATGTTGCAGGTAAAGACGTCATCCAAATTTATAATCATGCTCCATATACCGACGGCGGTATTGAAAAAGCGTGGTATTCATTAGCGGCATTTGCTAAAACCAACATTATTGAACCAGGTGAAACCAAGACATATAAGTTAGAATTCACATTCAGAGATATAGCATCATGGTCAACCGATAAAGGTTATTACATCTTAGAAAAAGGTGATTATGAAATTTCATTAAGAGAAAACGTTTGGGATGTTGCAGTTACAACAACTAATAACGAAAACGTCCGTTCATTCAATTTATCTTCTGATATCAATTTCACTGAAAGCTATCAAACCGGCAAACAATATGAAAACATTTTCCAAGATGTTGAATGGGGTGCCGGTGAAGAACCTATTGAATATTTATCTCGCAGTGATTTTGAAGGCACATTCACTATGAAGAACGACATTAATCGTGTTGCTCTTGCAGATAAATTCCCAGGTGGTAATTCTAACTCCACTAGTGGTGCAAACTTCACCTATGAAGACAATCAAATTGATGAAGAATTACCAGAACAAGGTGTCGCGGGCGATTTAACTCTTGCTGACATGAAAGAAGCAGATTGGGATGATCCAAGCTGGGATGATCTTCTTAGCCAAATGTCCATTCAAGATATGGAAAAATTAATTGAATTTGGTGGATTTAAAACATCCGCTATTGCTAGCATCGGCAAAGAAGAAACAAAAGACTATGATGGACCAAGTGCAGCTTATCACTCTGGTACTGGTCACCCAAGTGAAGTTGTCGTCGGTTGCTCTTGGAGTACTGATGTTGCTAGATTAATGGGTGAATCAATTGGTAGAGAAGGTGCTGCCCGCGGTTTAACCGGCTGGTATGCTCCTGGTATCAATACTCACCGTTCACCATTCGGTGGTAGAAACTTTGAATATTATTCTGAAGATCCATTAATTGGTGGCCTTATGGCAGGAAATACTGCACAAGGTGCCTTAAAATATGGTGTTTATTCTTACGCCAAACACTTCATTTGTAATGACCAAGAAAATAGCCGTGCTGGTCTCTTTGTTTGGGCAAAAGAACAAGCTATCAGAGAAATTTATGCTCGTGGTTTTGAACTTTATGTTGATTTAGGTGGCTTAGGCATTATGTCATCATTCAACTGTTTAGGTTCTTGGTGGTGTGGTGCTTCCGAAGCATTATTAACCACTCTCTTAAGAGAAGAATGGGGATTCCATGGTGTTGTTGTTACTGACTATGCTGGTCCTGACTATATGGCTACAAATATTGGCTTAAGAGCTGGTAATGACTTATGGCTCACTCCAAATGATCTAAACAATAGAATCGATCCAGCAGGTACTTATAGTGCTACTCCACACGATGCAACCATCTTAATGAGAAGAGCATGTAAGAATATTCTTTATGCTTGCTCACGTTCAAACAACGTTTGGACTCTTGAAGATTATCAAAACGTTGGTATCGAAGAAATTCGTAAAGCAACAGATAGATCATAATTAAATTCATTGAGGAAAATTTATGAGAAGAAAACATCAAGATATCATCAATCAATTAACTCTCGAGGAAAAGGCTAGCCTCATTAGTGGCAAAGACTTTTGGCAAACAGTTAATATTGATAGATTAAATATTCCAAGCGCTTTTCTAAGCGATGGTCCTCATGGAGTGAGAAGACAAGCTGCTGCTGCTGACCATTTAGGTTTAAATGCCTCAATTCCAGCGACATGCTATCCAACCGCCGCGACAATGGCAAATTCCTGGGACGTTGAATTGGGAGAAGGTCTTGGTAAAAGATTAGGCCAAGAGGCCGCTGCTCAAAAGGTCAACATTTTACTCGGACCAGGCCTTAACATGAAAAGAAGCCCACTATGTGGACGTAACTTTGAATATTTTTCTGAAGATCCTTATTTAGCGGGTAAAATGGCTGCTGGATATGTTCGTGGTATTCAATCCAATGGTATTTCGGCTTGTATTAAACACTTTGCATGCAATAACCAAGAAGAAAACCGTATGACACTCGACAGTGTGGTTGATGAAAGAACATTCAGAGAAATCTATTTAACCGCTTTTGAAATTGCTGTTA
Source organism: Bacilli bacterium (assembly GCA_024407995.1). Lineage (GTDB taxonomy): Bacteria > Bacillota_I > Bacilli_A > RFN20 > CAG-826 > RUG14515. The sequence continues at coordinate 28,650 of JAKSVL010000001.1, forward strand.
AAGAAGGCAAAACCAAAAGCATTATGTCCTCATATAACTTAATAAATGGGGTTTATGCTAATGAAAATAAGCATTTGCTCTATGACATTTTAAGAAAAGAATGGGGATATAAGGGCTTGGTAGTTACTGACTGGGGTGGCAATAATGATGGCGTTGCCTCATTAAAATGTGGTAACCAACTTGAAATGCCGGGCACCCCAGATCGTCCAGAACAAGTTATTGCCGCTATCGATAGTGGTGAACTGGAACTCGGATTACTTGATGATAACGTTGATGTTTTATTGGATGTTATTTTAGAAACAACCAAAAATGGTGTTAATAAAGCTCCGGAAAAATTCGATGTTGATGAACACCATGAATATGCACAAAAATGCGCTGAAGAAAGTGCAGTTTTGTTAAAGAACAATAACGTTTTGCCTTTATCAAAAGAAGAAAAGGTGGCCTTTATTGGCGATTTCCTCTTTTTGCCAAGATATCAAGGTGCAGGTTCATCAATCGTTAATCCAACCAAGTTGGACACAACCGATAAATTATTAAAGGATTATGATTTAAATTGCATTGGCTATGCTAGAGGTTTCCATCGCTATGGCAAGAACAAGAAAAAATTGCTTAATAAGGCTCTTGATTTGGCGGCAGAAGCCACGACAGTTGTTCTTTATTTAGGCTTAGATGAAGTAACGGAAGCCGAAGGTTTAGATCGTAAAAACTTAAAACTTGAAAAGAATCAACTTGAGTTAATTCAAAAGATTAAAAAGCTACACAAAAAGATTGTGGTTGTACTATCTTGTGGTAGTGCTATTGAAATGCCATTTATTGATGATGTGGATGCAATATTGCATTGCTATTTAAATGGACAGGCTGGCGCTTTGGCAACTTTAAATCTTCTTTCTGGTAAGGTAAACCCATCTGGTAAGTTATCTGAAACCATTCCATTAAAATTGGAAGATGTTGCAAGTAGCGATAATTTCCCAAGTCACACTAGAACGATTGAATATCGTGAAGCATATGGTATCGGTTATCGTTATTTTGATACGGCACATGTTAGAGTGGCTTTCCCATTTGGCTTTGGTTTAAGTTATACAACATTTGAATATAGTGATTTAGCTGTAAGTCCTAATGGTGTCACCTTTAACATCAAAAATACCGGTAAACGTGAAGGCAAAGAAGTCGCCCAATTATATGTTGGTTTAAGAGGTAGTGAAGTTATGCGTCCTGAAAAAGAACTTAAAGGCTTCAGTAAAGTATCCTTAAAACCAGGAGAAACAAAACAAGTTACAATTCCATTTGATGATAAAACATTTAGATATTTCAATGTTAAAACCAATAAATGGGAAATCGAAAAAGGTATCTATGATATATATGTTGGCTCTTCTAGTCGCGATCTTCTTTTACAAGGCACAATAGAACAAGCTGGCACTGGCGCGGAAGCACCATACGATAAAACGCTAATGCCAAATTATTTTATTGGTAATTTAAGAAATATTCCTGATGAAGAATTTGCCGCTCTCTTAGGTCACGAAATTCCTGACGGTTCGCTTCGATTCTACAAAAAGAATCGTATGCTGGTTGACTACAACACCACAATGTCTGAATTAAGATATGCTAAGCGCTGGGTTGGTCGTCTAGTAGGCAAAGCCATCCCTTGGTTTACTAGGGTTTTATATAAGATTGGTCAGCGCACGCTTGCAAACACGCTTGTCATGGGTGTTGTTCACCAACCAATGAGAGGTCTTTCTAGATTCTCTAATGGTGGTCTTAGAATGGGTCAATTAGATGGTCTTATCATGGTTTTCAATGGTCATATATTTAAGGGATTAAGTTATATGAACAAAGAAAAGAAAAAATATAAGCAAATTGAAAAGGCTAAAAAGAAAGCCAAAAAAGCAGAAGCTGAAAATAAATAAGATATAAAAAAATCACTTCCAACTCAAAACGGAAGTGATTTTTGTTTATTCCTAAGATAATTTATCTTGGGTTTTTGATGTTGGCTTGAGCAGCTGCTAATCTAGCGACTGGCACACGGAATGGAGAACATGAGACATAGTCCAAACCGACTTTGTGATAGAATTCGATAGATTTGGCATCGCCACCTGTTTCACCACAAACACCAACGTGGAGTTCTGGGCGAGTGCTACGACCTAATTTAACGGCTAATTGAACGAGTTTGCCAACACCGTTTTGATCTAAGGTCTTGAATGGATCTTCTTCAAAGATCTTGGTTTCGTAATATGCAGGTAAGAATTTGCCAGCATCATCACGAGAGAAGCCAAATGTCATTTGTGTTAAGTCATTTGTACCAAATGAGAAGAATTCAGCGTCTTTAGCGATTTCGTCTGCTAATAAGGCGGCACGTGGGATTTCAATCATTGTACCAACGTGATATTGCATTGCTAAGCCGGAATCTTTGATTAAAGCATCAGCTGTTTCGGTAATGATTTTCTTAACAAATGCTAATTCTTTTTCTTCAAGTACTAATGGAACCATGATTTCTGGTTTCACTAAAGTGCCAGTCTTCTTGCTGACGTTGATAGCAGCTTTGATAATAGCGGTTGTTTGCATTTTGCAAATTTCTGGATATGTGACTGCTAAACGGCAACCACGGTGACCCATCATTGGGTTGGCTTCGTGGAGTTCGGCGATTCTATCTTTGACGTTTTCGACCGTTAAGCCAAGAGCGTCTGCTAATTCTTTAATGAGTTCTTCTTCTTGCGGTAAGAATTCATGGAGTGGTGGGTCTAATAAACGAACGTTAACATTAAATGGTAACATTGTTTCATAGAGAGCTTCAAAGTCGGCTTGTTGCATAGGTTCGATTTCTGCTAAAGCAGCTTCACGATCTTCGACTTTGTCTGCAAGAATCATTTTTCTCATTGAGAAGATTCTATCTTTTGCGAAGAACATGTGTTCTGTACGGCAAAGGCCAATACCTTCTGCGCCAAAGACTTTGGCTTGTTTTGCATCTCTTGGAGTATCAGCGTTTGTTCTGACTCTTAAGGCTCTGTATTGATCAACCCAGCTCATTAAACGACCGAAGTAACCTGCTGTTAAGTCTGGTTCAACTGTCTTGATTTCACCTTCGTAAACTTTTCCGGTGGAACCATCTAATGAGATGATATCGTTGTCTTTGTAGACTTTGTTACCAATTGTAACAGTGCGTTTTTCTTCATCGATAACTGCATCAGCGCAACCGCAGACACAGCATTTACCCATACCACGAGCAACAACGGCTGCGTGACTGGTCATACCACCGCGCATTGTAAGGATACCTTGTGAGGCAACCATACCGACGATGTCTTCTGGAGATGTTTCGGATCTAACCAAAATAACTTTTTCACCAGCATTCTTACGTGCTTGTGCTTCTTCTGCTGTGAAGGCGATTTTACCTGTACCTGCGCCTGGGCCGGCTGGTAAACCTTTAGCGATTTCTGTCTTTTTGGCTAAGTCATCTTTATCGAAGCCAGGTAATAATAATTTATCAAAGCTGACTGGATCAATTCTTAAGACAGCTTCTTTTTCATCGATTAAACCTTCGTCGACTAAATCGCAAGCGATTTTTAAAGCAGCGGCTGGGGTTCTCTTACCATTACGTGTTTGTAAGAAATATAATTTACCTTCTTCAACGGTGAATTCCATATCTTGCATATCGCGATAGTGGTTTTCCATTAATTTAATGGTCTTGACGAATTGTTCATAAACTTCTGGCATACGAGCTTGTAACTCTTCAATGTGGAGAGGTGTGCGGATACCAGCAACGACGTCTTCACCTTGAGCGTTTGGTAAGTATTCAGCGGAAATAACTTTTTCGCCTGTACCTGGGTTACGTGAGAACGCAACACCTGTACCTGATGTTTCACCTTTATTACCGAAGGCCATTGATTGAACGTTAACAGCAGTGCCCCATGAATATGGGATGTTGTTCATCATACGATAAACGTTTGCTCTTGGATTGTCCCAGCTTCTGAAAACGGCTGCGACTGCTTCCATTAATTGAACTTTTGGATCGGTTGGGAATTCTTCACCGAATGTTTTCTTGTAGTATTCTTTGTATTGAGCAACTAATTCTTTTAATTGTTCAGCGGTTACTTCTGTGTCTAATTTGTAACCATTCTTTTTCTTAAGATCATCAAGCATCTTGTCCATGTCATCACGTGGGTGACCTTTGGCGATGTTTGTGAACATAAGGATGAAACGACGGTAGCTGTCCATTGCGAATCTTTCGTTGTTTGTTTCTTTAGCAATGGCTGCGCATGTTGTTTCGTTTAAACCTAAATTTAAAATGGTATCCATCATACCTGGCATACTAACTCTAGCGCCGGAACGGACGGAAACTAATAATGGATTTTTCTTGCCACCAAATGTTTTACCTGTTTTTGCTTCGATACCTTTAACAGCTTCAAAAATTTGGTTAATAACATAATCTGGAATTTGCTTGCCACTTTCGTAGTAAAGTGTGCAGGCTTCTGTTGTGATTGTAAAACCTTCTGGAACTGGGACACCAATGTGGCTCATTTCTGCCAAACCAGCACCCTTGCCACCTAATAGTTCTTTACCGAGACCATAGGCTTCTTCGAAAGGATATACATATTTCTTTTCTGCCATAATATTCCTCCTGCAGGTTCATGTGAGCGCTTACTCACAGCGCTTAAATATTAGCACACATGCACATTCATGCCTACTTTTTTCTAAAAAAAGTGATACTCATCGATATTTTGTTTACACTATAATGGTAAGTATCAATAATGGTTGGAGATTTCTATTATGAAAAATGAACCCCTTGTATTAACCCTAGACTTCGGCACTCAATCTGTAAGAGCGGCACTCTTTAATAAACGTGGTGATATAGTTTATCTCACTAAAAAATGTTATTGCCCAATTTATTTTTCAAACAAAAAAGGATATGCCGAACAAAACGCTGATTTCTACTGGGACAATCTTGTTGAATGCTTAAAAGAAATTTCCGTAACAAACAAAGAACTTTTAAATGATATTACCGCTATGACAGTCACATCTTTTAGAGATTCTGCTGTCTTGCTAGATAAAGACAAAAAACCTTTGAGACCAATTATTCTTTGGCTTGACCAACGTTTGGCGGAAGCGAGAGAAAAAATACCTGGAATACACAAGTTTTTATTCAAACTAGTTGGAATGTATGACACGGTAGTCATGAACAGAACTAGAACCATGGCACATTGGGTCAAAGAAAATGAACCTGAATTATGGGCTAAAGTTGATAAATACGTTAATATTTCTACTTATATTAACTATAAATTAACTGGTGAATTAGCAGATTCTCCAGGCGGCTTGACCGGTCACTATCCGCTCAATTACAAAAAGCGCGAATGGTACAAAGAAGGTGCAATGAAAGGTCGCATTTTTGGTATTCCAAACCGCATGTTACCAAAGGTAGTTCCAGTTGGCGAAGTCATCGGTGTTTTGAGCGATGAAGTTGCTGAAATGTGTGGTTTACCAAAAGGATTAAAACTTATTTCTACAGGCAGTGATAAGGGCTGTGAAACAATCGGCTTAGGCTGTTTAACTCCAGATATCGGTGCGATTTCATATGGTACCGCTTGTACAATTGAAGTCAGCAATCCTCGCTATCACGAACCAGAACCATTCTTACCAGCATATGCAGCAGCAGTGCCTAATCTTTATAACATGGATGTACAAATCTATCGTGGTTTCTGGATGCTTAAATGGTTTGCTTCTGAATTCGCTAGTGAATTAGAGCAAGAAGCCAAAACTAAAAATCTTCCAATTGAAGAAATTCTTGATGGTTGGCTTAATGATGTTACTCCTGGTTCTGATGGTCTTCTTTTACAACCATATTGGGGTCCAGGTCTTGCGCGCCCGCTTGCTAAAGGCGCTATCGTGGGCTTCTCAAACATCCATACCCGCAAGCACATTTATCGTGCCATCGTAGAAGGCATCGCGTTTGCTTTACGCGAGGGCTTAGAAAGCATCGAAAAATCGCAAAAACAAAAAGTTAAATCACTAAGAATATCCGGTGGTGGATCTTTGAGCGATGAAATATGTCAAATTACCGCTGATATTTTTGGTTTAGAAATATCTAGAGTACAAACAATTGAATCAACATCACTAGGTGCTGCTATCGCTACCTTTGTAGCAGTGAAAGAATTTGATAGTGCAGCAGAAGCGGTTAAAAATATGACTAAAACTTCTACGACTTTCAAACCAAATCCTGAAAATCACAAATTGTATAACCACATCTATCGTGATGTTTATTTGAAAACATATCCAAGATTGAAACCACTAGATGTGGCAATCAACGGAATCTTTAAACGCTAATGAAAAACTTTATTATCATTTCTCCTCATTTTCCAGAAACCTATTACCAATTCGCGCAAGCATTAAAACGCAATGGCTTCCGTGTCTTGGGTGTGGGCGATGCATCGTATTTTGAAATATCTTACGAACTAAGAAGTTGTCTTGATGAATATTATTGTTGCTATGACATGGAAAATTATGAAAATGAAAAACGCGCTGTTGCGTGTTTTAGAAATAAATATGGCATTATCGATTATCTTGAAAGCAATAATGAATATTGGTTAGAAAGAGATTCTTGGTTAAGGAATGATTTCAATATTCCAAATGGTGTAAGACCAGATGAATTAAAAAGCTGGCAGCATAAGTCTTTAATGAAAGATTTATACAAAAAAGCTGGTGTTCCAGTTACGGATTATATCATCGTTACCGATAAAGAAAACCTCTTGAGGTTTATTGATAAAGTTGGTTACCCAGTCTTCGCTAAACCGGATGTTGGCGTTGGCGCTAGCAACGGCTATAAAATCAAAAATAGCGGGGACGTGGATGTGTTTTTTGATAAAAAAGACCCAGATATCACATATATTTGCGAACAATTTGTTACTGGAAACATTGTGTCATTTGATGGTATTTGCGATGATGAAAGCAACGTTGTTTTCTGTGCTTCAAATATCTTCCCTCCATCAGTTGCGGATATTGCAGAAGAAGGAAAAGATTTGTTCTATTACACCGATAAAAAGGTACCCGATGATTTAAAAGAAATTGGTGAAAAAGTTATCAAAGCTTTCAATGTTAGAAAGAAATTTTTCCATTTAGAATTTTTTAGATTAACCGAAAACATTCCTAATCTCGGCAAAATTAATGATCTTGTCGCTCTTGAAACAAACATGAGACCTGCCGGTGGATATACTCCTGATTTAATCAACTTTTCACAATCCGTTAATTGCTATCAAATTTATGCGGATGTGATGGCATTTAATTCTAATAATCAAGATATGTCGATGAAAAAATATTATGCCGCTTGTGCTTCTAGAAGAGACGATATTTATTATGTTCATGATGATGAAGCTGTGCTAGAAAGATACAAAAACAATATATGTAGCAACGACCGTTATCCAGATGTGTTGAGTGATGTCATGGGCAATCGTTTCTTTATGGCAAAATTTGATACACTTGAAGAAGTGAATGAATTCCGAAAATATTGCGAAACGAGATTGTAATATGGATGAAGTGAAATATAGACGCAAAAGAAGAAAAAGATATTTTACCGGTGAGGACATTGATATGTTCCGTGAGAGAGAACAAGAACGTCGTACCGATAAAGAAAATAACATCTGTGACACGCACATTGACGGTGCATAATAATTAAGAAAAGCAAAAAATGTTACATTATTGCCGATTTGTAAAGCAAGGCCAGCACTTAAAGGCTGGTTTTTATTTACGTATTATGATAAAAATTGACTTGGTGAGGAAAAAGAAATGGCAAAATATCAAATATTCACCGACTCTAGTTGTGATTTAGGGACGGAAATTAGAAAACAATACAACATAGAATATTTCTATTTTGGTTTAGTAGTTGATGGTGTAACATACCGCGCTGATTTAGACTGGAAAGATTATACCCAAGAAGAATTCTATGGTTGGTTATCACAAGGAAAGAAAGTTAAAACAACTCAAGTTACCATGGAAGAAGTAATGAGCAGAGTTCGCCCGTGCTTTGAACAAGGTATTGATATTATTTATATTGGCTGTTCTGGCGCTTTAACTGGTTCAATGAATTTATTTGAATTAGCGAAAAGAGAATTAATGGAAGAATTCCCAGATCGTAAAATGATTGGTATCGATTCTTTGGCGGCTTCTTGCACATTAGGCATGATGGTTATTGATGCTTCTAAAAAACAACAAGGGGGCCTTTCGATTGAAGAATTGGAACAATGGGTTTATGACAATAGATTCTTCTACAATCAATTCGCAACCGTTGATACACTAACATATTTAAGAGCAGCTGGTCGTATTAAAGGCCTTGCAGCATTCTTTGGCAATATCGTTGGTGTTAAACCAATCTTCATTAGCGATAGAAAAGGTAACAACCTAACTGTCAATAAAGTTAAAGGCACAAAAGCTTCTTTAAATGAAATATTTGAAGATGTGAAGAACGCTTGTGTTGAAGGTGAAACCGAAGAAATTTTCATCGGTCAAGGCATGGCAATGGAACGCGCTGAAGCTTTGAAGAAGAGAGTGGAGGATGAACTCCATATCAAAGCTACCATTGAATGGATTGGACCTATTGTTGGTACAACATGTGGCCCAGGCATCATCGCAACCTTCTGTCGTGGTAAAGAAGTAACCCGCTACGAAGGCGATGGAGAAAAATAATGAATACTAAGGCGTCAAATTGATGCCTTTTTGTTTGCGTGCGTATATAATTGATTTATGAAAAAAATGACTCCTTATAGAAACAAATCCAAACAAGCTCCGATTAAAAAGAACTATCAGAATATTAAAGAATACAAAGTGACTAAAGAATGTGAACTTCTTGAGTTTCTTTTAGAAACTTTTAAAAGCCAATCGCGCAACTCTGTAAAATCACTTCTTTCTTCACATCGTGTGTCAGTTGATGGTGCGCCAGTCAGTCAATTTAATTTCAAATTATATCCAGAAGATACAATAATTATTTCTAATTCTCCAATAAAAAAGAAAACTAGAAGCAAATTACCAATCATTTATGAAGATGATGATTTGATTGTCATTAACAAGCCGAGTGGCCTCCTTTCTATCGCTTCTGATAACGAAAAGAGCTCGACAGCTTATAGAATGTTATCAGATTATGTACAACAAAAAGATAAACATAATCGTATATTTGTTGTTCATAGATTGGATGAAGATACATCTGGTGTTTTAATGGTCGCTAAAAACGTTAAAATTCAGCAAGCATTGCAAGAAAAGTGGAATGATATAGTGACCAAACGCGGTTATTATGCAATTGTCGAAGGTGTCATGGAAAAAAACAGCGACACAATAAAAACTTATCTTAAGAAAAATAGCCAAAATCTCATGTATTCTTCCAAAAAAGCTGGTGATGGTCAACTAGCAATCACCCATTATAAGGTTATGAAAACTAATGGCACGTACTCTCTACTTGATGTCAATATCGATACTGGAAGAAAAAATCAAATCCGTGTCCATTTGGGTGAACAAGGTCATCATATTATTGGCGATGATAAGTATGGTCAGCCTGCTGATCCAATTAAAAGATTAGGCCTTCACGCCTATGCCTTGGAGTTCACCCATCCTTTAACAGGAAAAAAAGTTAAATATACTGCTCCAATGCCAAAGTGCTTTGAAGATTTATTTGCTAAACATTCAGGAGACAAAGAATGAAAAACCGTTATTTAAGTGCACTTCTTAGTTCTTCTTTATCAATAGCACCAATGATATTACTTGTTTTCATTTTATCTTGGACGCCTTTGTTAACTATTACAAGTAACGATTACATTATGCTTGCTATTGGTGGTGTATTTTTGATCTTAGGTTTAGCTTTATTCCAAGTTGGCGCCGCTACTGGACTTACCAAAGTTGGTGAATACATGGGTAGTTCCCTTTCGAAACAGCAAAACCTTTTTATCGTTGTTATTTTTGCTCTTGCTTTGGGAGCTTTAATTACCTGTGCTGAGCCATCAATCTTGATTGTTTCTAAACAAGTTACTTTAGTAAAAGATAATCCTGTTCTTAACGCTATCATTTTGATTGGCAGTATCGCCCTTGGTGTTGGATTATTTGTTGTAATTGGTGTTTTACGTATTATATTCCACAAATCATTAAAGGTTTGGTATTTATTCTTCTACATGTTGACTTTTATGTTGATATGCTTGATTGCAATAGACCCAGAAAAGTCTGAACTCCTTCCTTTTATTTTTGATAGCGGTGGTGTTACGACCGGTTCTGCTACTGTGCCATTTATTTTAGCGTTAGGCGCTGGTGTTGCTATTGTTAGAGGCGGTAAAACCGCAAAGAGCGATAGTTTTGGCTTGGTTGGTATGGCGTCAATTGGTCCAATTATGGCCATGACTTTATCCATTCTTATTAAGTCAAATATTCCACCTTACGAATATATTCCTGTTGATTCTTTTGGTAATGATTACCTTATGTATTTCATAATTGCTTTATTGCCAATGAATGGCCACTTGGGTTCCTTAATTGAAGTTAGTATCGCTTTATCTCCAATATTAGTCATCTTTTTCCTATATGAAAGATTGTTTATTAAATTACCAAAGAATAGAATATTCTCCCTTTTAATCGGATTTGGATTTTCTTATATTGGATTGTCTTTATTTTTAGCGGCCACTAGTGCAGTTATGAGCCCTATGGGCGATATTGTTGGTAGATCACTTGGCTCATTTTGGCAAGATAGTTCCTGGATTATTATATTAATCGCATTTGTCATCGGTTTAGTTACAATCTTATGTGAACCTGCAGTTCACGTATTGACTGCACAAATGGAAAATATTTCCTCTGGGCAGATTAAAAAAAGCACAGTTTTAATTACTCTTTCTTTGGGTGTTGGTATCGCTATTATGTTGGCTGCTATTAGAGCAGTTTATAACTTCTCAATTTTGTATTACATGGTACCAGGGTATATTATTTCACTTACTTTAATGATTGTGTGTCCTGACATTTTCACTGCTATGGCATTCGACTCAGGTGGTACTGCATCTGGCCCTATGTCCACATCATTTGTTCTTCCAATGATTATTGGCATTTATTCAGTTGTTGGAGAGGATAAATACGGCTTAGATAACGCAAGTTTCTATAGCGATGCCTTTGGTGTTGTAGCATTAATCGCTTTAACTCCAATCATTGCAATTCAAATTCTCGGTTCATTAACCGAAGTCAATCAATTACGCCGTCGTATTGCCGCTAGAAAAGCTATTGCGGCAGTGGATGATGTGCAAGTTATTCACTTTGTTAGGGAGGTTCAATAATGGCTAAATCAACAATTAAGCAACCTTATGATAAAACAAATGAAATAAGACCGATTTGCGCATATTTCGCTATTGTTAACCATGGAAATGGTGCGGCAGTTTCTGAAATTTTCAAGAGAGCGGGATCATCTGCTCAATTTATTCAAATGGGCGAAGGGACTGCATCTAAGCACGTTTTAGATATTTTAGGCATCGAAGATAATAGAAAAGAAATCGTTATTTCCTTAATCGATGAAAATCGTTTAAAGGAAGCGACTGTTGAACTTGAAGCATTTTTTGTAGCAAGTAAAAGAAATAAAGGTATTGGTTTTTCAATACCAATGACTGGATTAGCTGGTGTGAGAATGTATCAATTTCTCGCGAATTTATAGGAGGTACACGTCATGACTAAAATGGAATTAATTATCGCTATTTGCAATGTTGGTTTTTCCGAAGTTGTTATGGATGCTGCAAAAGAAGCTGGAGCCAGAGGTGGCACAGTTTCGCGTGCTCGTGGTACAGCGAATAGTAATGCAGAAAAAAAGTTTGGCGTCTATGTCACTCCAGATAAAGAAATGGTTTTGATTGTTGTTCCAACCAAAATTAGAGATAAAGTTTTGAATTCAATTTATAGCGCGGTCGCCCAAAGACAACCTGGTAACTGTGTAGCCTTCTCTTTACCAGTTGATAACACCATTGGCATTCGCTATGTCGCAGATGAAGAAAAAAGCGACTAGATGTCGCCTCTTCTAACGTGTGAATCGTATTTCTTACGTTCTGCAGTATTAAGAATTTTTTTGCGCATGCGATATGTGCTTGGCGTGATTTCTACAAGCTCATCGCTGTTGATATAGTCTAAACACGCCTCCAAAGACATTTTGCGAGGTGTTTTTAATACGACAGTGTTATCTTTCGTTGCGTTTCTAACATTCGTTAAATTCTTCTTTAAAACGCAGTTGACTGCTAAGTCGATATCATAACGGTTTTCTCCGATAATCATACCTTCGTAAACCTTAACACCCGGTTCAATGAACATTGTACCTCTTTCTTCGACGTGTTCGATGGCGTATGGAGTAGCATCACCTGTTTCGGTAGCCACTAAAACGCCAATTTGTCTTTCGCCTAATGTCACTGTGGAAACTGGACGATATTCTTTATAAGTATGAGAGATAATGCCATAACCTTTAGTTAATGTCATAAAGTTAGTCATAAAGCCTAATAGGCCACGCGATGGAATAACATAATTGAGAATTGTTACTGTTTCTCTAGCATACATATTCACTAATTCAGCGCTTCTGTTGCCTAAAGACATCATGATATCACCGACAAATTCGTTAGGGACATCAATTAATAAATCTTCATATGGTTCACATTTTTCACCATCAATTTCTTTAATGATGACTTGTGGTTTACTAACTTCGAGTTCAAAGCCTTCACGTCTCATATTTTCGATTAAAATTGAAAGGTGAAGTTCGCCTCTTCCGGAAACAACCCATGACTCTTTGTTCGGAATTCTTTCCACTCTTAAAGCCACGTCTTTTTGTGTTTCTCTAAATAATCTTTCTTCGATTTTACGTGCGGTAAGTTGCTTGCCATCTTGACCAGCGAGTGGTGAAGAGTTTGTGCCAAAAGTCATTTGTAATGTTGGTTCATCTAATCTAATTGGTGGGAGGGCTTCAACAAAGCCTTGTGCACAGATGGTTTCACCAACGTTAATATCAGTTAAACCTGCAACTGCGACGATTTCACCAGCGGAAGCTTCTTCAATTTCTAATCTCTTAAGACCTTGATAACCAAATAATTTCATGACACGGAAAGTGACATTGCTACCATCTAATCTTGCAACGGTCACGTTGTCATTGACGTGGATTGTACCTTTTTTGATTGTACCTAAACCAATACGACCGACAAAGTCGTTATAGTCTAGTAAGGCTACTTGTAATTGAAGTGGAGCGTTGATATCTGCTTGAGGTGCTGGAATTTCCTTGATAATTGTGTCTAAAACAGCATCCATACCTGGTTTTTGTGTGGATACATTAGCCTCTAGTGAGGAAGTGCCCTTTAAACCAGATGTGAAAATTACTGGGAATTCTAAGAATTCATCAGGAGCGCCTAATTCGATAAATAATTCCAATACTTCATCGAGTGTTTTTTCGATATCGATATTATTTCTATCTACTTTGTTGATAACCACGATTGGTTTGATGTGTGCTTGTAAAGCTTTTTTGAGAACAAATCTAGTTTGTGGCATGGTTCCTTCAAAAGCATCTACTAATAATAAACAGCCATCGACCATGTTCATAATTCTTTCAACTTCACCACCAAAGTCTGCGTGTCCTGGAGTATCAAGAATATTGATTTTTGTATCTTTATACATGATAGAAGTTGTTTTAGCGAGAATAGTAATTCCTCTTTCTCTTTCGATGTCATTACTATCCATAGCCCTTTCGTTAACTTCTTCGTTTATGCGGAAGGCACCTGATGTTTTTAAAAGTTGATCAACCAAAGTAGTTTTGCCATGGTCGACGTGAGCAATAATCGCGATATTACGAATGTCCATATAGGTCCCTCCTTAGAAAAAAACCTCTAATATCTTAGAGGAGTATATACTACAAAAGCAAGAGAAAATGAAACTAATTTTCTCTATATAAACCATCAATGTAGTGATTTTTTTTCTTATCAACGTAAATATGATAGCCGACCATTGATACAAAGAACGAGGTTGTTGCTAGAGCACTAACAATGTAAGAAATGGTGAGATAAGGTGTTTGATATGTCATGGTATATGTCATCTTTCCAGTAGGAGCTACAAATGAAACAAAACCGCCATTTCCCTTATATACCTTGATGTTTTGTTTTACACCGTTTTCATCTTTCGCGGTAATCTTCCAGCCAATATCATAAGCGACACGCGATACAACAAATTTATTGCTAGTGTAGTTGGTAGAGAATGTAAATTTATCTTTTTGGTATGTTACATCATCGACTTTGTTTTCGTACAAAGCGTTTCTTCTTGCTTCATAAACTGTTGGCTCTTCTGTGAAGATATCAATGATTTCACTGCCGTATTCATTAAAAATGAAACTGTTAATAAATTTGCCACATATTGCCATATAATAGATATCTTTTTGGGCATAGAAACCACGCATAGCACAAGTGTTATCTGTGGTGTCGTCATCGTGAGCATCATACATGAAAATATTGTGATCTTTATCCATAAAATAGAAGTCGTATTTTTCACTACCAGAGAAAGGTGCGCGAATATACATTGCAGTTCCTTCAGGGAATAGTGGTTGATCCGCTACTTTTGAAGAATAAAGGGTAATATAATCCATTGATTTATTACGACCGGTATCGTCGAATCTTCTATAGTCGCCATATGTAAATTCTTCTTCAGGTGTGCCGAGTTTACTAATTTTATTAAATGGGTATTCCTTGGCTACGATATGGTTGCTAGTATTTGACCAAACATCGTAGAAATAATAATTGTAGTCAACCGCTTCTGATAAATTTTTAAGAGTGGTGCCTGGTTTATAATCATCTACTACTAAACCATATTTAGAATTGATTTCCTCACCATCTTCTTTTGAAATAGCGGCTCTTGTAGAAAGAATAATTTCGTTATCGATAATGTTTTTGGTCATTCTCGCATTCTTTGGTAAGTCACCACTATAAAGGCTTGAATAAACCAAACCAAAATCATTCATTTTGTTGTTTTTATAAACCAGGTATTCATTATTTTCAGTTAAATAATCATAATCGATTGGCACATTAGCTTCGAATCCGTTCGGATAGTAATTGTTAATAGTGGCGTATTTACTCTTTTTCTTACTAACAAAGTAATATTTAACGCCTAATAAGTTGTCTAAATCTTGATGTTTTCCGCGATAGTTGCCACCGACAGATTTAGAGTCGCTTCTCATGCCAGTCCATAATGTGAAATTATTAATTTCAAAATTATATAAAGAATGGAAAAAGCCAGCGGCATTATAGTTATTCATTAAGCTATTATTAACGCTCCAATCGTCGTTAATAGATGAATAAATACGATAATAGGATTTATCATCCTTGGTAACATCATCTAATAGATTCTTAAATCTTTCATTTTCTGCATAACCATTATTGTAATTGGTATCGTAACCATGACCCCATGTTACTAAATTACCCATCACAACCGCTTCAAATGAAACGAAAATAGTGGCGCATATTTTGAAGGCTTTTTTGTTATAAGTAAAGAAGAATACTAGATAAACAATCGTGGTATATACTAGTTCAAGGATGAATGCTATGTTGGTAAAATCATATGATGGAGACCCGTTGTTATAGACAACAAAACGGTGCATATATTTGCCATAACTACCAGTATTTGGATCGGATAATTTATATGTTAAAATCCATGAAGTAATAATACCTGCTAGAGCAAAGAAATAGCCAACATGGATGTGCCATTTTGAAACATCAGGAATTCTATCGATATATAATCCGACATAAGCGATTAGTGATGTCGCTACAAAGAGTGTCCATCTTGCATAACCGTTAGTAAATCCCATAGTTAGGAAATACATGAATGGGGTGAATAGCGAAAGAACGAATAAGCTGAACGCCACTAGGTGCGACCATTTCTTTTCTTTTCCGGATTGGATTAAAGAAGGCACTAAGAACATGATAAATGGTGTGTAGCACCATAATGAAACTGCCATATCATCAAAGTCCCAACTTTGGATTTGAAGTGAAGGTAAAGAACGACAAGTTGCAGCAGGAACAAAGAATTCTAAAATTGGGTAATAAACTCTCTTTGGCAAAATGTTGCCATGTTGATCTGGTGCAGCTTTCCAAGAGAAAAGCAATTTCAAGAATTGATCTGTTTTACCACTGGTTAAGTATTGTTTTAATGTGCCGAAATATGAATATGAATCAAGTTTTGGTGATGCCATTGTGGCCATAACAGCAGGTCCAAAAACGAACATACTCATTAGTAAACCGCCCGCAAAACCAACAAATCCGTATCCAAGGGTTTTTAAATTTTCTACAGATGTTTTTGTTTTAATTTTTTGGAAGAAACGGAACATTGCATAGATGAAACCACAAATGAGATATGGAACTGTTAAGACATAGTTACAAATAGCAAGGAAGAAAGTGCCAATACACAATATCCATGGTTTGTTGTCTTTTAGAACTTTCTCGATACCCCATAAAACAAGTGGGAAAAACACCAAAATATCTTGATAGTTGTTATACCAAAGATAGAAAGCACCCCAACCAGCGAACCCATAAGCAATACCACATATTCTTGCGGTGGTGTCCTTCACATTGAAAGCGTGGCTCATGTATTTAGAGAAAAATAATCCCGCACATGAAAGTTTAACAATTGAACAAATTGCTATTGATTGTGGAACAAATGAGCGTGGTAGTAAAACAATAATGATGTTGAATGGCGAGAACAAACCATAATATGCGTTGGATCCAATAGAGTTGACACCTAAATAAACGGTTGGATCAAATAATGTAAAATGCCCGGTATGAATCCATTCGTGATAATAGTCCCAAATGTGATATCCCATAGGGATGTATTGGCCACTATAATCACCGCCATATGCTAGTGAGAAACTATTTTCGGCCAACATTAATAAATAAAAGCCGATACTGATAGCGATAAGAACTAAAAAGTAATAAAAATCATTAGGAATTTTCCAATTTTTTATCTTTTCGATAATTTTGTCGGTCTTTTCCTTTAATGAATTATTGCGTTTTTTATCGTTAGCAAATGATACCTGCATACTAGAATACCAACTTCTTGATGTAATTTTTATTGACGTTGAATTCTTCGCTGACCACATTAATAGCATCTTTTTGGCTTAAACCAAGTTTTACAAAATAAGCGATACGTGTAGCGATTTTATCGTCATCTATAGCGTTTTCTTCTTTGTTTCCTTCAACAATTAGAACGATTTCACCTTTAATGGTTGCTTCATCGATTTTAATTAATTCATCGAGTTCACCGCGAATATATTCTTCGTTTAACTTTGTTAATTCTCTTGCGAGACAAATATTACGATTGCCTAATCCATCTCTTAATAAATTGAGCGTTTTATTAATTCTATGTGGTGCTTCGTAAAAAATTAATGTTTCTTTTTTATCTTTTAAACTAAGTATTTCTTCTTTTGCTTCATTTTCCTTTGCGGGTAAGAAACCATAAAAGAAGAAATGTTTGGTATCTAAGCCGGATGCTACTAAAGCATTAATAAAAGCACAGCTTCCAGAAATGGTGGAGACATTGATATCATTTTTAATCATTTCTTTGACGAGAATATAACCAGGATCACTGATACCCGGATAACCAGCATCTGACATATATGCAACTTTTTTGCCAGATTTGATTTTTTCTAGTAGATGTTGGCTGGCCTCCATTTCATTGTGCTCTCGTAATGAAAATAGTTCTTTCTTAATGCCATAATTTGCCAGTAATGAAAAAGCATTACGCGTATCTTCTGCTGCGATGATATCCATTTCTGAAATTATCTCAAGGGCTCTAGGAGACATTTCTTTTAGATTGCCGATTGGAGTGGCGATTAAATAAAGAATTGGCCTATTCCCATCAAATGATTTATTTCTGTCCATTCTTGTTTTCCTTATTCTTTTTGAAATGAGTTTGCTTAATAAAATCTTCGAGTGGTAAGAATTTTATATCATCTTCATTTTCAATTTTGACAACACTAGAGAGAATATTGATGTTTGTTACTGTGTATTCAACTTTATCAATGAAGAAACGGGAGCCTAATTCAGGATATTTCTTTCTTTCCTCTGTATAAGCGTCGTCTTCATATTTTAAGCAGCAAATCAATTTACCACATTGTCCACTTAACTTAGGAATATTGATAGCGAGCATTTGATTTTTTGCTCTATTGATTGAAATACCGTCGAATTCGTTTAAGAAGGTAGAACAGCAAAGTGGCAAACCACAAGAGCCTAATCCACCAATCATTTTAGCCTTGTCTCTAGAACCAATTTGACGTAATTCAATTCTGGTGTGTAATTTAGATGCTAGCACCTTCAATAATTCACGGAAATCAACGCGATCGTCTGCTAAATAAGAGAACAAAACTTTTGATTTATCAAGAGTGTATTCGCAAGAAATAAGGTTCATATCTAAACCTAATTTTTTTACTTCTGATTCGCAGATTTCTAGCGCAAACTGTGCGTCTTTTGCATTTATTTCTGATAATTTGATATCTGTATCGGTGGCTTTTCTAATAACCGGTTTTAAAAGCAAACCATTGCTATATCTTTCAATAGACATTGGTTCAATAGCGATGACACCTAGCTCAATACCGCGAATGGTTTCGACGATAACCTTGTCATCTAATTTTAATTCAAGATCTTTAACGCCGAAAAAATAAGCGCGAGGTGTATTTAAAAACTTCACTCCTACAAAGTGAGTATATTCATTTATTACTTCTTCTTGTTTTGGTGTATTCATCATAAGTTAATCCTCTTTAACGATGGTATAAAATAAGTGGTCAATGAGAAGCGGAATGTTGACATTAAGATTGAGAATTCCGTTACATTTTAATAATTCTATCAAACTTTCATCTAAATGAGAAAGTTTACCTGCTAAGGTTTCTAATATTGTAGCATAACTTTCCAAAAAAGCACTTTTTTGGTTCTTGATGTTGATCATATCTTCAAAAGCCATGACTAACATATTGATAAAATAACGACAAGATTCTTTACTTTTTATTGTGCTAACCAGATTGCTCTGAGATTGATAAATAATATCGTTCGCATCGCCATCAGCTAATGATTCGATAATGTCTTCGAAGCACTTTTTAGCAACAAAGAAAGCCTCGTTTGAATCTTTATCATCAAGAATTTCTTTAATCAATTCTCCGTCGTTGTAAAAATATGAGAGCAATTCAGCATCTTTTCTTTCTACGCCTAGTTCAACTGCGGTGTTGATGACAATTGATTTGTCAATTAATTTCAATCTTAAGACTTGGCATCTGGAAATAATTGTGGGAAGAATGGCATTCTCGTTATTTGTGGTTAAGAATGCATATACTTTTTGTCCAGGCTCTTCTAAAAACTTCAAAATGCTATTGATTGCTTCGGGTGTTGTGTTCTCAACAAGATTCAAAATGTATACACGTATCCCCTTATTTTCAAAAGCTTTCTTTTCAAAAGCGGTTTCAATGGACGTGATATCATCTTTTTTGATTGAGCTTTTACTGCCATCAAAAATGATACAATCAGGATAGTTTCCATCATCCACCCTTAAACAAGTAATGCACGAATTACAGGCTAATGGAGAAGGGTCGTCACATAGTATTGATTTTGCGAAAAACAAAGCTACATCGAGTAATGGTGCGCCATTGCTTCCGGATATCAAATAAGCATGAGAAAGTTGATCCTTTTGAAATGAATTAAGGAATGTTTGATATATAACTGTTTGGTATGTCTTTAAATATCTCTCTACTTGCATATTCTAGAAAGCATGGTTTCCAATGTTTTCTTAGCAACATTTTCTCTACTTTGGCTCGCGTCAATAACAACAAAACGTTCTGGATAACGTCTTGCTAATTCTAAAAATGTATTTCTAACTTTGTTGTGGAATTCAATTTTTTCTAAATCTAATCTATTGACTTCACGATCGGCGTTTGCGGCGATTCTTGCTAATCCAATTTCTGGATCGATATCGAATAATAATGTTAAATCAGGGAATGTACCCTCTGTTGCAAAGCTGTTGACTTGTAAAATATTATCCACGCCTAGTCCACGAGCGCCGCCCTGATAGGCTAATGATGAATCAAGATAGCGATCGCAAATGACGATTTTGCCTTCTTTTAATGCCGGCCAAACTTTTTCGACGAGATGTTGTCTTCTGGAAGCGGCATATAAAAGCGCTTCTGTTCGTTGGTCCATGGCGACATTATTTTTATCAAGAATAACGTTGCGAATTTGTTCAGCGATAGGTGTGCCACCAGGTTCACGAGTGCGAACAATTTGATAGCCCATCTTTTTTAATTCTTCGACTGCGGTATCAACTGCGGTTGTTTTACCAGATCCTTCTGGTCCTTCAATTGTGATAAACATATAATGCCTCCGCTATAACTTACGACGTCCTTCAATGGCTTTGGATAAAGTCAAAGAATCTGTGTATTCTAAGTTACCGCCCATTTGCAAGCCATAAGCTAACCTTGTAACATTATCAACTTTTGGCTCTAATAATTTTGCTAAATATAAGGCGGTTGTTTCTCCTTCAATTGTAGGGTTTGTAGCAATAATAACTTCTCTAAAGTGTTGCTTTTCTACTCTTTCAAGAAGGGAATTAATATTTAAATCTTCAATACTTCCACCTTTTCCTAATGAAATAACACCATTAAGAACGTGGTATAGTCCGTGATATGTTTCAGCGTTTTCAAATGCGATGACATCTTTTGGATAAGATACAACCATTAAGACATCTTCTTCGCGATCGTCGCTTTCACATATTTCGCATTTTTCGTCTTCTGCTAAAAATCCACAGATAGGGCAGGCGTGTATTGATTGTTTGAGGTTTATTAGCGCATTTGAAAACTCATTTATATCTTCCTCATCTAGGCCTAATAGCGCGTACGCCATACGTTCGGCGCTGCGTCTGCCAACACCAGGAAGTTTTGCTAACGATTCCTCTAAACGAACGAGTGCTTTTAATTTTTCCATTAAAAGCCTAAACCTCCGCTTTGTCCGGTAATGCGTTCGTTAATTTCTTCGCTTTCTGCTTCGATTTTTTCCATTGCTTCGTTAATTGCCAAAGCAATCATATCTTCGATCATTTCTTTATTGTCGGCATCGAATGCATCGGCTTCAATTTTAATTGATTTGATTTCTCTACTACCGAGAACTGTAACTGTAACTGCGCCACCTTTAGTAACAACAAATTCTTTTTGTGCTAATTCAGCTTGTGCTTTTCTTAATTCTCTTTGCATTTTTTGGGCTTGTGCCACCATTTGTTGCATGTTCATAACTCTTTATTCTCCTTCAAATTCGATATTAATTGAGTCAGCTTTTGGTAATTTGCTAATTTGTAATTTATTCATATAGTTTTGTTGGCATCTTACTGATTCTTTTCTTGATACGGCATAGACAAACATCTTTTTGCCGAAGACTGTTTCAATGACATTTTGGATGTTTTCTTGATTTTCAATAAGGTTGCCTCTTTCCGCGGTAGTTGGAAGTTGATATTCCACAACCAATACTTTATTAGATGCCACTAAAGGACGACCATCCGCGAGTAATGATGCGGCTTTTCCTAATACTGGATGAGCAATATATCGTTTAAGATTGCCCCATTCATCAAGAAGTTTATTTTTAATATCCTTTTTGGAAACGACCATGATATCGATCATCAAGTCATCATCAATAAAGAACGAATCATCTTTTCTTGTATTTTTAATAGCAACTACACCCTCGGATAAAACTACTGGTTTAACTTCGGGTTTGGGTTGATCTAATAAAGAAATCATTTCCTCTTCTTTTACCTTAATTGGTTCTGGTTCACGAGGTTTTTCGACTACCACTGGTTCCGGTTTTGGTAGTGGTTTTTCAATCACAGGCTCTGGGATTTCTTGTATTGATGCGCCATCCTTTTTCGCGGTGATTAATTTCAAAATAGTAACTTCGAATAGTGGAATAATTGAAGTGACATTTTTAAAGTCTTTTTGAGCGTTCATGATGATATCAATCATGTTTAAAGTTTCTTCAACGCTTAATCTTCTGAGGAATGATTTGGCTTCTTGTTCATCTAACGTTTCAAGGCATGAAATATTGCGAGATGATTGATAAATCAATATATCCTTTAATATTATAAGGAGATCATCGGTTAATCTCTTGATATCTGTTCCTAAAGAAACATAACGATTTATTCTGCTTAAAACATCAGAAACATTTTTATTAATAATTGAGTCCAATAATGCTAATTTTTCCTCTTTAGATTCGAGGGCAAATATGTCGAGAATATCTTGCACATCAAGTTTATTACCAGAATAAGCTAGAACTTGATCAAGAATTGATAAAGCGTCTCTCATACCGCCATCCGCTAATGAGATGATAATGTCGATCGCATCATCGTTATAGGCAACGCCCTCATTTTCTAATACCGCTTTGAGCCTATTTTTAATATCGTTATCGCTTAATTTGGTGAAATCGTATCTTTGGCAACGTGACAATATAGTTGGCAAAATTTTGTGTGGTTCGGTTGTTGCCAAGATGAATATAACATGTTCAGGTGGTTCTTCTAATGTCTTAAGAAGAGCATTGAAAGCACCGGTTGATAGCATGTGAACTTCGTCAATAATATAAACCTTGTATTTACCTAAAATTGTACCGTATTTGACTTTATCAATTAGGTCTCTGATTTCATCAACGCCATTATTGCTAGCGGCATCTAATTCCAAAACATCAGGGTGTGTGCCTTCAATAATTGCTTTACAGTTTTTACACTCATTGCATTGACACCCCATGCCTTCGTCACAATTTAAAGCCTTGGCTAATAATTTGGCCATTGTGGTTTTACCTGTACCTCTTGGACCTGCGAATAAATAAGCATGTGCTAATTTTCCAGTCGCTAAAGCGTTCTTTAAAGTTCTGACAATATGTTCTTGTCCGGCAACTTCATCAAAAGTGCTTGGACGATATGTTCGATATAGAGCTTTATAAGCCATAATAAATCACCTGGATTAAGTATATACCAAAACAGCGAGATAATGAAATGTTAATATACTATTAAGCTAACTATTTATCTCTTTTTCTAGTGGAGGAGGTATGATACAATACATAGCGGTTAGAGGAATTTATTATGGAAGATAGCATGTATCAACGTCTTGAAGCCGCGACAAAACGTCTAAAAGAAATCGATGAAGAACTAGTAAGTGAAGATGTCATGAAGGACATCGCACACTTTAGAGAAATCTCAAAAGAAAGAGCGTATCTCGACCCACAGGTTGAGGCTTTTCAACGTTATCAAAAAAACGAAAACGAAATTAAAGACGCCAAAATTATGGCTCATGACTCTGATCCAGAACTTGCTGAAATGGGCAAAGAAGAAATTAAACGTCTCGAAGCCGAACAAGAGCAACTTATTGAAGATTTAAAAGAAATGCTTCTTCCAAGAGATCCTAATGATGATAAAAATATTATTGTTGAAATTAGAGGTGCTGTCGGTGGTGATGAAGCCAATATCTTTGCTGGTGACCTTTTCAGAATGTACACAAGATACGCAGAATCTCAAGGTTGGAAAATTCAAATTCTTGATGAAAACCCATCTGAATCCGGTGGCTTTGCTTTGATATCTTTCAAAATTAGTGGCAACCGTGTATTCTCTAAACTCAAATTCGAGAGTGGTGCCCATCGTGTTCAAAGAGTTCCTAAGACAGAAGCTTCTGGCCGTATTCACACAAGTACTGCAACAGTTTTAGTGATGCCTGAAGCTGAAGAAATTGATATTCAAATTAATCCAAACGACTTACAAGTTGATACATATCATAGCCAAGGTGCAGGTGGACAAAACGTTAATAAAACAGAATCTGCTGTTCGTATTACCCATATTCCTACCGGTACAGTTGTTGCGTGTCAAACTGAAAAATCTCAAATTCAAAATAGAGAAATAGCTATGCAAATGTTACGTACAAAAATGTATGCTAATATGCTTGCAGAACAACAAGAAAGGCTTGGTAATGAACGCCGCTTAAAGATTGGTACCGGTGAAAGATCTGAAAAAATTAGAACTTATAACTATCCACAAAATAGAGTAACTGATCACCGTATTGGCTTTACTATTCAAAAATTAGATAGAGTTATTGAAGGTGAACTTGACGAAGTTATTGATGCATTAGTCCATTACGACCAATCTACAAAATTAGCGGGTGAATAATATGCCTTCCAATCGCGAAGCTTATTTTGAAGCGATTAAAATTGGTGTACCAAAGCCAGTCGTAGATTTTGCTCTGCAAGAAGTTAATTCGTTCAATTATTTAGAATTGACCAAGAATTTTGATCAAGAAATCAAAAATTATTCGCTTTTTAAGGAATCGATTAATAAATATCTCGATGGTGAGATGATTGAATATGTTTTTAATAAAGCATATTTTTTATCTCGGCCATTTTACGTTGATTCCAATGTTTTGATTCCTCGACAAGAAACTGAACAACTTGTTCTTAAAACTGAAAAAATAATAAAAGAAATGTTTTCTGCAAATATTGTTGTTGCGGATGTTTGTTCTGGTAGTGGTGCTATTGGGTTAAGCCTTGCCTTGCGTTTAACAAACAATAAGTATTATCTTTCTGATATATCAAAAGAAGCAATACGTGTATCAAAAATCAACGCTAAACATATGACAAATGTTGCTTTTCTTGAGGGTGATATGTTAACACCATTTATAGAAAACAATATCAAGCTTGATGTTATTGTATGCAATCCTCCATACATTCAAGATATTGCTTCAATCGATGAAAGAACATACGAACAAGAACCACATTTAGCATTATTAGCTAATCCAAATACTAAATTTTACGAACAATTGTTGATCGATGCTCCTAAAGTATTAAATAGCAAACACCTAATCGCGTTTGAAATTGGGGAAGACATGAAGGATTCAATGGAAAGATTGGTCCGTAAGCACTGTCCAAATGATGATTTCTATTTTGAAAACGATATATATGGTAAGACTAGATTTTTATTAATAAAAAGTAAATAATGTAGTTGTAAGAAGGTAAGTATTATGAAAATTGCAATCGCTTCTGATCATGGTGGTTTTGACCGCAAAGAAGAATTAAAGGATTATTTAATTAAAAGAGGTTTTGATGTAGTTGATGTTGGCGCATATTACAAAGATTCTTGTCATTATCCAGAATTTGCTGTTAAGTGTGCTAAAGAAGTCCAAAGTGGTAATTGCAAATTTGGCATTATTATTTGTACTAGTGGTGAAGGCGTAGCAATTGCTGCTAATAAAGTAAAAGGAATTCGCGCAGGCATTGGCTACAATGTCACCGTTTCAAGATTAATGCGCGAACACAATGATGCCAATGTCATCACTTTTGGTGCTAAATATGCTACCTTAAAACAAGTTATCGCAAGAACCGAAGCATTTCTAAAAGCAGAATTCCAAGGCGGAAGACATGCGACTAGAGTACAAATGATTAACGATTTGGATAAATAATTCAATTTTTTTGGAAAAATTAACAAAATCCTCGCAATACGTATAATGTGAGGATTTTTTATTTGATGCTGAATATAACTTATGCACGCATCCGTTCTTTTGAATAAAAGTATGGAAGATTTGAATTCTTTTGTTTGTCCAATATGTGGGAACGATGATATCCATTCGATTGGAGTATTAAATGGAAAATTATTTTGTCGTCGTTGCATTTCTTTTCGTGGCGAAAAAGTCTCGTATAATCAATCTGCTCCTAAAAAAGCCCAAATTAATTTGGATTATGATTTATCACCAGAACAACAAGAATTATCAGACAGACTTGTTAGTAACTATCAAAAAGGAATTGATAGTCTTGTTAATGCGGTTTGTGGTTCAGGAAAAACAGAAATTTGTCTCGAAATCATTAAGTATTGTCTGGAAAGTGGCTTGACTATTGGCTTTGCAGTGCCGAGAAGAAGCGTTTGTGCTGAACTAAAAGCGCGTTTTGCCTCAATTTTTAATAAAAATAAGGTCATTGCCGTCTATGGTGGTCATCATGAAAAGATAATAGGGGATATTATTTGTCTTACTACTCACCAATTGTTCCGCTATCAAGATTATTTCGATTTGCTTATCATGGATGAAATTGATGCTTTTCCTTTTAAAGACAACAAAGTCTTGGAACAAATGTTTGCCAAATCAGTTCGAGGTCACTTTGTTTTATTGAGTGCAACGCCGTCGAAGAAATTGATCAAAGACTTTCAAAGACCAGGCAGAGACATGATGAAATTAGCTATCAGGTTTCACCGACATCCATTACCGGTTCCTAAAGTGGTATGCGGTAATGTGCTTATTTTATACTACAAACTGCTTGTACAATTAAAAAGATTTTTGCATAAAGATAAACAAGTTTTCATCTTTGTTCCTACTGTTGGAGATTCTAAAAAAATCGCCATCTTTTTAAAGCTATTTTTTGCTAAAGGAACATACATAAATTCAAAAAGAAAAGATAATGAAAAACTTATAAATGATTTTCGAAATAAAAAATACATGTATTTGGTTTCTACCGCTGTTTTAGAAAGAGGAGTTACAATCAGAGATTTGCAAGTAATTGTATTCCACGCAGATCACAATATTTATAATTCTGCATCACTAATTCAAATTGCCGGAAGAGCAGGTAGAAAGAAGGACGCACCGGAAGGAGAGGTGATATTTTTTGCCAAAGGGAATAATCAAGAAATTAAAAACGCAATTGATGACATTAACGCCAACAACAAAATATTGCAAGATATGCTTCAAGGAAATCAAAATAGATGACATATGCAGTATATTAGATAAGGATTTGTGCATTTGTAATAAATGTCAAAATGAGCTGGAACCAATTTTTATTCATTTCAATATAGATGAATATAAAGCGACTGCAATTTATCATTACACGCCATTCGTTAAAAATTTGATATACACCTATAAAGGATGTTTTGATTACGAATTAAAGGATGTCTTCATCAACTTATTTTTTAAAGAAATGAAAATAAGATACAAGGGATACGCAATTATACCCGTTCCTTCATATATAAAAGATGATGAAAGAAGAGGCTTTAATCATGTGATAGAAGCATTTAAATGTCTTGGTTTAGAAATTCTACCAATTATGGAAAAAACTGCTCATCATAAACAAGCAGATTTGGGTTATGAGGGGCGAAAAGAAATAACAAAATATTTAAAAATAGATAGCAGTGTTTCTTTGATTGATAAAAGGGTATTAATTGTTGATGATATTTACACTACAGGCGCTACAATGAGAGCGGCAATTAATCTTGTTAGTAAACTTAATCCGAAAGAAATAAGAGTACTCGTTTTGGCCAAAACAAATGTCGCTGATTATAAAAAAAGTTAATTGATATAACTTTTAGTATTAGACAAGAACGGCTGGCGTTGGTATTATATTTAAGCGAATGCAAGAAATTCTTTTATAAAGAAAGGCACACCATTTGTGTGATTGGTATCAAAATATGGGATTTTTCGACAAAAGAGCTCTCAAAAAATACATGAAAGAGGCTGACAAAGTCATCGCTTATGAAAAGCGTATGTCTGAACTCAGCAACGAAGAACTACAAGCAATGACCCCATACTTCAGAAATTTGTTAGCCCAAGGCAAAACTTTGGATGACATTAAATATGAAGCTTTTGCGGTCGCTCGTGAAGCTGCAAAACGTTGTATCGGCGAGTTTCCTTACAAAGTTCAAATCATTGGTTCGTTAGTTTTACATGCTGGCGATGTCGCTGAAATGAAAACTGGTGAAGGTAAAACCTTAACATGTACGATGGCGGTTTATTTAAACGCTCTTGCGGGCAAAGGCTTACACGTTATTACCGTTAACGAATACTTATCAGGTCGTGACGCTGAATGGATGGGACAAATTTACAGATTTTTAGGCCTCACTGTTGGCGTTAATGGTCGTTCCAAAACAACAAGCGAAAAGAGAGACGCATATTTATGCGACATCACATATACAACTAACTCAGAATTAGGTTTTGACTATTTAAGAGATAACATGGCGACTGATATGCAACATCGTGTTTTAAGAGGTTTAAACTTCTGTATCGTCGATGAAGCTGACTCAATTTTAATCGACGAAAGTAGAACGCCTTTAATTATTTCTGGTGGTGCTAAAACTAGTGCTTCTCAATACACTGTTTCCGATAGATTCTGCAAAACATTAAAGAAAGAAAAAGATTTCTCTGTTGATGTGAAAGAAAAAACGGTTCACTTAACTGAAGAAGGTCAACAAAAAGCAGAACGCATGTTTGGTATCAAAAATTTATATGATCCAGAATATGCCGATTTAGTTCACAGAATCCACAATGCTTTGAAAGCAAACTTCATTATGGCTAGAGATGTTGACTATTTAGTTGACTCAGAAGGCGAAGTTCAAATTATTGACCCATTTACAGGCCGTGTTCTCCCTGGTCGCGAATGGTCTGATGGCTTACATCAAGCCGTTCAAGCTAAAGAAAATGTCACCATTAAACAAGAAACTGTCACAATGGCGACAATTACATATCAAAACTTCTTCCGTCTTTATACCAAACTTGCAGGTATGACTGGTACCGCAAAAACTGAGGAAGAAGAATTCCGTAAAATTTATAACATGCGTGTTGTATGTATTCCTACAAACAGACCTGTTATCCGTGTGGATGCACTCGATTATGTCTACGCTCATAAAGGTCCAAAACTTGCCGCTTTAATTAAGGAAGTTAAAGAACGTCACCAAACAGGTCAACCTATCTTGATTGGTACTGTTTCTGTGGAATCATCTGAAGCAATTTCCGCTTTGTTAACAGAAGCTGGCTTACCACACGAAATGTTAAACGCTAAAAACCACGCTCGTGAAGCAGAAATCATTTCTCACGCTGGTGAAAAAGGTTCCATCACATTAGCCACAAACATGGCAGGCCGTGGTACCGATATTAAGATTAACGATGAAGTGAGAGCGTTAGGTGGTCTCTGTGTTTTCGGTACAGAAAGACATGAATCCAGACGTATTGACAACCAATTACGTGGTAGAAGTGGACGTCAAGGCGACCCAGGTTTCTCAAGATTCTACGTTTCTTTCGATGATACATTATTGGTAAGATTCGCTGCGGATTCTATCAAGAATTACATCGAAAAGAACTTTGGTGAAGAAGCATTAGAAGCCAACATGATTACTAATGTCATTACTTCCGCTCAAAAGAAAATCGAAGGTCAAAACTTTGATACTCGTAAGAGCTTATTAGAATATGATGATGTTTTAGCTAAACAAAGACAAATTGTCTACGACAAGAGAGACAGAATCATCGAAGGTAAGAATATTGATGACATCATGGATGATATTTTCACAACAACAGGTGAATTCTTAGCCAAGAAAGGCGTTCCAGCCGATAGCAATGGCAACAATATGGTCTCTGGTGATCAACTTGTCAAAGTTGTTGAACCAAGATTCTTACCATCTGGTGTTATTAAACCAAATCTTTATGATGATGCTCCAGTCGAAGACATTGCTCCAGATTTAGCAATTTTAATCCGTGAAAGATTTGAACAACTCTTAAAAGAGTGGGATGTTGAAGAAGAAGACAAAGATAGAATTAAACGTTCAGTAGTTTTACACTGTATTGACCAAAACTGGACAAAACACATCGACTCCATGGCAAGATTAAGAGAAGCAATCTTCTTAAGAAGCTATGCTAACGTTAATCCTTTACAAGATTATGTTAATGAAGGCTATGCTATGTTTAGAGAATGCTTAGAATTAGCATCAGTTGATGCTGTGCTTAATTTGGTAAATATTAGACCACAACGTCGTGTTGAACCTCAACCACAGTCTCAACCAGCGGAGCAACCTGCTGAACAACCAGCTGGAGATCAAAATAAGTAATATGAAAGACATTGTTACCTTAAAACAGGAACTATGTGCTGTTGGCGAGAGAGTCCGTCAACTCGGGTCTTCTCTTTGACCTCGCTGGGTTAAATATTGAAATAAATACATTGTCCGCCAAGAGTGAAGAAGAATACTTTTGGGACAATAGAAATACTGCTTTAGAAACCATCAGTCGTCTTAACCACATTAAAGAAATAGTGGATACGTACACTGATTTAACAGTGAAATTAAATGATTTAGAGGAATTGCTCAGCTTTGAAGATGAGTCGTTTTTAGAACAAATTGAATCATCGTTTGAAGAAATAAAAACAAAGGCAAATGACTTTGAATTGCAAATTCTTTTCACTGGAGAGTTTGATGATTTAAACGCTATCATTGAAATCCATCCTGGCGCTGGTGGTACCGAAGCGCAAGACTGGGCCGACATGCTTTATAGAATGTATGTTCTTTATGCTGAAGCTCATCGTTTTAAGATGTCTGTTATATCATTTGAACCAGGCGATGAAGCTGGCATTAAGTCGGTTACGTTGCAAATTAGTGGTAAGCATGCCTATGGATTATTAAAAGGTGAAAAAGGCGTCCATCGTTTGGTGAGAATATCGCCATTTGACGCGAATAAACGCAGACATACATCATTTGCATCTGTTAACGTTGTTCCTGAATTCAATAATGATTCTATTGATATCGATATCAATGAAGCTGATTTAAAGGTTGATACATATCGTAGTGGTGGTGCAGGTGGACAAAATGTTAATAAAGTAGAAACAGCGGTAAGAATTACTCACTTACCAACTGGAATTGTGGTGTCTTGCCAAATTGAAAGAAGTCAGCTTCTCAACAAAGAAACTGCCATGCGTATGTTGAAGAGTAAGTTATATTTAATTGAACTAGAAAATCGTCAAAATAAATTAAATTCTATTGTCGGCGAAAAGAAAAACATTGAATGGGGTAGTCAAATTCGCTCCTATGTTTTTTGCCCTTATACATTAGTGAAAGATAATAGATCCTCATTTGAAATGACTGATGTTCAATCTGTGATGAATGGCAATCTTGATGGTTTCATTTATGCATATTTAAGAACAGAAGTTAAAAATAATAACTAGTAGGTGATGTATGGATAACGAACATCGTTTTGAAATAGTATCAAAATTCAAACCTACTGGTGATCAGCCAGAAGCTATTAAGAAACTTAGCGAAGGCATTTCTAATGGTAAAAAGTTTCAAGTCTTATTAGGGGCTACTGGCACTGGCAAAACCTTTACAATGGCTAATATTATTGAACGTGTACAAAAACCAACGCTTGTTTTAGTGCACAACAAAACACTCGCGGGTCAGCTATATTCTGAATTTCAAGAACTATTTCCTCATAACCGTGTCGAATATTTTGTTTCAAACTTTGATTTTTATCAGCCAGAAGCATATATTCCAAAAAGCGATACATATATTGATAAAAACGCAGTGATGAATGAAGAAATTGAGATGCTTAGAACATCGGCGATTAATTCTGTTTTAGAAAGAAGAGACACAATTATTGTAGCGTCAGTTGCATCAATTTATGGATTAACTGATCCTGATGAATATCGTAATTTAGTTTTTAATATTCGCGTTGGCGAAGAAATTAATAGACAAGAACTCTACAAGAAATTGATAGACGCTCAATACAAACGCAACAACTTAGATTTAGCGCCTGGTACATTTAGAGTACGTGGTGATGTTATAGAGATTGTTCCTGCATCATTTTCAGATAATGAAGTTATAAGAATCGATACGTTTGGTGATGAAGTCGAAAAGATTGTTCAGCTCGATGCTATAACGGGTGAAATCAAGCACACGTATCACACATTTCCTATTTTCCCAGCCTATGATCACGCTTCAACAAGGGAAAGAATTAAAGAAGCCTGCGCTACTATAAAGGCTGAGCTAGAAGAACGTCTTAAATACTTCAGGGATAACGGAAAACTATTAGAAGCTGAAAGACTTGAAATGCGTACCAATCAAGATATGGAAAGCATGCAAGAATTTGGTATGTGTCCTGGTATTGAAAACTATTCAAGGCACATCGATAAAAGAGAGCCAGGCGTTAGACCTTGGTGTTTAATTGATTATTTCCCAGAAGATTTTCTTATGATTATTGATGAATCACACGTGACATTTCCTCAACTCCGAGGCATGTATAACGGCGATAGATCAAGAAAAGAAACGCTTGTTGAATATGGTTTTAGATTACCTTCTGCTTTAGATAATAGACCGCTTAACTTTGATGAATTTGAGAAAGTGATGCCATATGTTGTTTGTACTAGTGCTACACCAGGCGATTATGAACTAAATAAAGCGGGCGGTGTTTCTGCTGAACAGATTATCCGTCCAACTGGCTTATTGGATCCATTAATTGAAGTTAGACCAACATTTGGTCAAATTGATGATCTATTGCATGACATTAAAGAACGTGTGAATAGAAACGAACGTACAATGGTAGTTACGTTAACTATTCGCATGGCAGAAGACTTAACAAATTATTTAAAAGATAAAGGAATCAAAGTCGTATATTTGCACCACGAAACCAAAACATTAGAGCGTAGCGAAATCATTTACCAATTGAGAAAAGGTAAGTATGATGTCTTGGTAGGAATTAACCTATTACGTGAAGGTTTGGACATACCTGAAGTGTCGCTTATTTCAATCTTTGATGCGGACAAAGAAGGATTCCTTAGAAGTACTAGATCACTTATTCAAATTACTGGTAGAGCAGCGAGAAATGAGCACGGTTTGGTGGTCATGTACGCTGATAGAGTAACAGATTCTATGAATGAATGTATTGAAGAAACCAATCGTCGTAGAATGATCCAAGAAGCCTATAATGATGAGAATGGAATTATCCCACGAACCATCATTAAGGAAATACGTCCACCAATCCACAATAGCGATGATGAAATTAGTGAAATGGTGGATATTACTAAACACGGCAGTCGCGCTCAAATTGAAGCCAAGGTTAAAGAGCTCGAAAAACAAATGCGTCAAGCTGCTAAAGAATTCGACTTTGAAAGGGCAGCCGAGCTTCGAGATATTATTCTCGAAATTAAAGGCAATTTGTAAAAATAAAGTTTGCGTTATTTGTGCGATTCTAATATTATTAGTATCAGCGATTAAGAAAGGAAGAAAAATCTATGATTAATTGGTATGACTGGATTATGTTGGTAGTAGCTGTTGTTATTATCATCTTATGCTTACTCCAAGGCGGTAAATCTGAAGGTGCTTCTGGTGCTATTACTGGTGGTGGCTTAAACGTCTTCGTGAAAACAAAAGAAAGAGGTGCGGAGAAAGTTGTTTCTGTGCTTACTCTTATTTGCGCTATCTTATTCTTCTTTATCGCCATCCTTATTGAAATTACTGCAGCTGCAGCTTAATCGAAAGGATATTAAGAATAAAATGGGTGAAAGCCCATTTTTATTTTACAAAAAATATTGTCATTATTTTGTATCATTCATTTCTTTGATTTAAAATAAAAAACGAAAGGAATTATCTTATATGGAAGAAAAATTATTAAGAGATTATGCGCGCTTAATTGCACGCGAGGGCGGCCATGTCATCAAAGGTGATGAAGTGTGGATTAATGCAGGTTTAGAACAACCTGATTTTGTCACAATGGTCGTGGAAGAATGCTATAAAGCAGGTGCCAAGTCAGTAACTGTTTATTGGCATCACGATCCTGCTTCAAAATTAAGTTATAAGTATGAAACCGTTTCTTCATTAGCAAAAGTTAGCCCAATGCAACTTGCTAAATTTAAGTATTGGGTTAAGAAATTACCTACTGTCATTCATATTATTTCTGATGATCCAGATGCTATGAAGGGTGTAAATCAAAATAAAGTTACCAAATCAATGGCGAAACGCTATCCAAAGATTAAACCATATCGCGAAGCAATGGATGGCAAGTATAAATGGACAATTGCCGCTGTTCCAGGCAAAGCATGGGCTAAAAAAGTGTTTCCAAAATTAAAAGACGAAGAAGCAATGGAACAACTTTGGGCAGCTATTCTTAAAACATCTAGAGTAGATGGCAATGATCCTGTGCAAAATTGGGAAGAACATAATGCGTTCTTAGTCAGTCAAAGAAAGAAATTGGAAAGCCTTGGCTTGAAGAAACTAATCTATTCCGCGAGCAATGGTACCGATTTCCAAGTCGAATTGGTTAATAAAATGAGCTGGGGCGGCGGTGTTGAATTTGCTCCTGATAAAGGTCAATTTAATCCAAACATTCCTAGCGAAGAAGTTTTTACTACTCCAATGGCAGGTAAAGCTGAAGGTACATTGGTGGCATCCAAACCTTTATCTTATAATGGCGAATTAATTGAAGATTTCTCCATTAGTTTTAAAGATGGTAAAGTATGTGCTGTTAAGGCAAGAAAAAATCAAGCTCTTTTGGAAAAGATGGTCAAAATGGATGAAGGCGCTTCAATGTTAGGAGAAGTCGCTTTGGTGCCATTTGAATCACCAATTAATCAAACCGGTTTATTATTCTATGAAACATTATTTGATGAAAATGCGTGTTGCCACGTTGCATTAGGCGCTGGCTTCCCTGAATTATATCCAGGCGCTTTAGATATGACTGCAGAGAAAAGAAAAGAAATTGGTATTAACAACTCCATGATCCATGTCGACTTTATGATTGGTACGAGAGATCTTTCGATTGTTGGTATCGATAAAAACGATAAGAAAGTACAAATATTCAAAGATGGTACTTGGGCTATCTAATCTTTCCTTTTAATACTAATTAATTCTTTAAAATAGATTGTTCTTCTTTCTGAGAGGACAATCTTTTTATTCACACTATCAATTTTGCTCAAAATAGTGGATATGGTATTGATTTTCTCGTTTCTCCAATAAGAAATTTCTACTTCTTCGCCATGATAATTTACAAGTATTTCATTAATTTCTTCTGCAGCATCAGAAGATATTTGTGGCCTCACTTGTTTTTCGTTATTTTGGCTAGCTTTCTTTAAATATTTTTCTTGTTCAATTAATGATTTATATGGAGCCCATTTTTTCATTCCGCGTTCACTCATTTCTTATGTCCTCCTATATATTCATTTCTCTCTTTTATCGTACTCTCTTCCAATAAAGATGACGCTCTTAAAACAGAATTGTTGCCATATTTTTTGTGTAGCTTATCAACTGCTTTTTGCAAATTATGACGATTATTTTGTTTTCCTTCATCTTCAAACAAACTTAATTGTTGGTGTGATGCTGGAACAAGACCACCATAATATATGCCGATATTTCTAATTGGTGAATCGTTAACGTAGCGATGATAGATTTCAATAATTGCTTCAAATATGGTCTTGCTATCATCGGTAGCGGATAACAATGTTGCCCTTCTAGCGAAACCGCCTAAATTCTTTGAATAACCAACGTAAATCGATACCATATTGCACATTTTTTCTTCGTTTCTCATTCTTGATGTTAACGTATCAATCATTTCTCTAATGATAGTGATGGCCTCGTCCTTTTGATAATCTCTAAATAATACCTGCCCTAAGGTTAGACTTCTTTCTTTTGGCTCATATTTTTCATGTATATCTGCATCGTCAATACCATTGGCGTGTCTATATAACTGTTCGCCCATTACTCCAAACTTACTTTTTAAATAATCTAAATTCGATGTGGCAATATCTTTTACTGTAAAAATATTCAATGCGTTAAGCTTGGCTTCCGTTCTACTTCCGATACTCCACACTTTATGAAGAGGAGTAATTGGCCAAAGTTTTTCTTTAATCTCATTGCTATATAATTTAGCGATGCCGTTTTTTGCGCCCTTGGCATAGATATCCAACGCTACTTTCGCTAAGAAGAAATTATCTCCAATACCCGCGGTCGCCTGTAAGCCTGTTTCCTCTTTAATTTGATTAATAATAGTACTGACCATTTGTAGTGGTGTTTTATTGTAATAAGAAAGATAACTTGTTAAGTCAATAAAAGCTTCATCAATTGAATAAACGTGAACGTCTTCTTCGGCGACAAAATGATACAATACACCAATCACATCTGCGCTCTTTTCGAGATATCTTTCCATTCTTGGCACCGCATAAATATACTTAAATTTTCTAGGCAATTCTTTAATGCGACATCTTGAAGGAATACCTTGTTTCTTTAAATATGGTGATACACTTAAAACAATCGTGTTTGTGCCTCTTTCTTTGTCTGCCACAACAAGTGGTGTTTTCCAAGGATCTAATCCCCGATCAAGACATTCAACATACGAGTAAAAAGCTTTTAAGTCGATGACTGCAATTGTTCTTTTTGCCATATTTGGTGAGTGTATTATACATAAGAAAAAAATAACTTTTCAGTCTTGACTTCATTTTTTTATTTTTTCGCTATACCTAACAAAAAATATTTGTTATATTATTCTCCACTCATTCAAATTGTTGGATAATTGTAGTGGAGGTATATCCTTATGTTCGAACCGATTATTATTGTCATTTCTAGTCTCATTTTAATTGCCGTTATTGTTGCGATTATTTTAATTATTAAAAAATCAAACAACAAAGTTGAAATGCCACAACTAGATTTGAAAGAAATTGGTGCTCTGCAACAGCAATTAAACACATTAACTGATCAAATGAAGATGAATATCAAATTATCAGTCAGTGAAGAAATGAATAAGATATTAGAACAAAGTGGCAAAAATAGTGAGGCTAATAACGAAAAACTAGAAAGATTCCAAAAGAATATTACTGAATCATTAGCCAATAGATTCGATGCTTTGAATAAACAAATTAACGATAAGTTGCTTGAAATCAACAAAAAAGTTGATGATAAATTAGCGGAAGGCTTTAAAGGTACCGCTGAAACAATGGCCCAGGTCAGAGAAAGATTACAGGCTATTGATACTGCCCAAAAGAACATCGAAAAGTTATCAGGCGATGTTGTTTCATTACGCACAGTTTTAGAAGGAAATCAAAGCCGTGGACAATATGGTGAATATCAATTATCCATGGTCTTACATAATGTTTTTGGTGATACAACTGGTTGCTATGAAGAGCAATTCACCATGAAGAAAGTTAAAGATGGTGATGATGTGCGTGCAGATGCAGTGGTGTTCATGCCAGAACCAAATAAAATGATTTGTATTGACTCTAAATTCCCATTCCAAGACTATCAAAGAATTTTTGAAACAGATTCGCCAGAAGAAAAAGATAGATTAACCAAAGAATTTGGTAATGCTGTTAAAAAGCATATTACTGTTATCAAAGATAAATATATCGTTGAAGGCAAAACCGCTCCGGAAGCGTTAATGTTTATTCCGAATGATGGTGTCTTTGCCTTTGTCCATCAAAATTTAGAAGATGTCGTGGAATATGCTAGAAGCAAAAAAGTCATTTTAACAAGTCCATCTACATTGCCTGCTATTTTGGTAACCATTAATATGGTGAGAATTGAAGTGGAAAGAAGCAAAAATGCTGAAGAAATTAACAAACATCTACAACGTTTAGCGAAAGATTTTGAAATGTTTGGCCGTGAATGGGATTCCTTCTCAACTGCTCTTGAAAGAACAACCAGACAAAGAGAAAATCTTGACCATCGTGTTGGTAAGATTACAAATAAATTCCAAGCTATCAATACCAATAACAATTTAGATGACGAACCAAAACAAATCTTAGGAGACAACAGTGAAGAATTATAATCAACATAACTTAGTTACTTTTTCCAATAGTATTCTTAAACACTTCGGCGTAGTTCCTTTTCATCAAACCGAAGAAGCGATTGATAAGGTTTTAAGAGGCCATAAAAAGGTCGCTCTTGTTCTTTTCGATGGCATGGGACGCAATATTACTAGAAAACATTTAGATGAGAATTCATTTATTAGAAAAAATTATTTATGCACAGTGAATTCTACTTTCCCACCAACCACAACAGCCGCAACAACAGGCTTTTTAACTGGTAAATATCCAATTGAAACAGGTTGGATGTCTTGGGCACAATATTTTGATAAATACCAAAAGAACATCATTTTATTCAAAAATACAGACTATAATACCGAAGAAAAAGTGGAACCTGCTGGCATTGCAACCACTGAACTTCCTATTAAGACAATTCTTGAACTAATAGACGAAAATAATCCAGATGTGCATGCTTTCAGTGTGAGAAGGTTCCCTGTTGATAGCGATGGCCCTAAAACATTAAAGACTTTTGAAAAGAGAATGAACCAATCTCTTAGCAAACTTGACAAAGGCGTTATTTATTTCTATTTTGATTCTCCAGATCGTGAAATGCATCAATATGGTATTAATAACACTAGAGTCCATCAATATGTGAACAGAATTAATGACATGATGGAAAGGGTTTGCGAGCAAAATAAAGACACCTTATTCCTTTTATTAGCGGACCATGGTCATATTAATGTGAAATACTTTGACATTTGTGAACATGATGACTTCTACAGTTTGCTTAGATTACCTTTGTCTTTTGAAAAAAGAACACCAACTTTCTTCATTAAAGATGGAAAAGAAGAAGAATTTAAAAAGTTATTCAATAAGTACTATGGTAAATACTTCATTTTATTGAGCAAAAAAGAAGCTTTAGATTCCCAAATATTCGGTGAAGGAAAGAGTAGCGCGAAAATTGAAGCATTTATTGGCGATTTCATTGCGACAAGCACTAGTGAATACTGTATGTATGCTTCTAAAGAGATGAAAGACATGATGTTTTTCAAAGGGCATCATGCTGGTAATACTCAAGATGAAATGCTAATTGATGTTTCTGCGTATAACGTTTAATTGATTTTTTACAAAAATAAAATTATTATATGTTAGCGCTGTGGGTCCATAGCTCAGTTGGGAGAGCGCCTCGTTCGCAACGAGGAGG
Organism: Bacilli bacterium; assembly: GCA_024407995.1. Lineage (GTDB taxonomy): Bacteria > Bacillota_I > Bacilli_A > RFN20 > CAG-826 > RUG14515. Next base: position 67,350 of record JAKSVL010000001.1, read on the forward strand.
TCGGGGGTCCGAATCCCCTTGGATCCACCAATATAAAAGCATCCCCTCTCTATTTTGAAAGGGGTTTTTGTTTGTTAAAAAATCATACGGATTAAAGAGAAGCAATAATTTCCTTTAGTTTACTTTTGATGTAGAGATATCTCTGGTATTTCTCTTCTTTCTCAAAATGTGCTGCACGTGATTGAGGATATTCTGTTGTGTATTCTAATTTTTGACTACCAAACTGTTCGCTTGTTAAATCAAACCATTGATCATTTATGATATTGAAACAATGGAAATTCCCATCATCTAGTTTAACGCCGTACACCTCTCCACCAAAAATGTCTTGAACCAAGAAAGAAGTTATTGAACATTGACCTAATGTTATATTTTCTTTTGACCAATCTTTTCTCATTCTAGGCGCACAGGAATACTCGCACCAAATATCTAACATTAGCTCATAAAGATGCCTTTGATCTTTAATGGCTTTAAATTCTTCATTGATGGGCGTTACTGATTTGGTATTTGAACCATAAAAGCTATATTTCATGATCTTATTATACCTGCAAATCATTTCGCACTAATATTTTTAACATAGAATACTAGCAAATTGTTCTAGGGTTAGTTATAGTTAAATCAAAGGTACTTATTATGGAAAACATAATTTTGAATAGCGTTGATGGTTATAAACTTTCTCTAGCGATTTTTACTGCCACTAATCCAAAAGCGGTTGTGCAAATTGTACATGGCATGCAAGAGCATAAGGAAAGATATTATCAATTCGCAGAATTTTTGAAACAAAATGGCTATAGCGTTGTTGTTTCTGATTTAAGAGGACATGGTGAAAACGCCCCCATTCTTGGTCATATAGCAGATAAAAAGGGTGAAAAGCTTCTTCTTGAAGATCAAAAATGCATCTATGACTACATCAAAGAAAGCAATAAAGATTTACCAATATACTTGTTTGGTCATTCAATGGGCTCAATTATTAGTCGTGTTATTTTACAAAATAGATCAAAAGATTATGACAAAGTAATTTTATCTGGCTATGTTTGTCCAAATCCCGCTAGTGGAGTGGCGGTTTTCCTCGGAAATGTATGGAGAACATTCACTGGTAAGAAGAGAACATCTAAGTTTTTAGCGTCTCTTGCCCTTGGATCATATGCAAAAGCGGTTAAAAATAGTAAAACAGTTTTAGATTGGTTGAGTTATAGTGAAGAAAACATCCAAAAATATTTTGCAGATCCACTTTGTGGCTTCAAATTCACCAACGGATCATTTAGTTCGCTTTTCCATTTATTAAATCGGATGGGAAAAGCTAAAAAATACCAAAATATTAATGAAAAATTACCAATTCTTCTTGCTGGTGGTGTGGATGACCCGTGTACAGGTGGTGAAAAAGGTAGAAATAATAGCAAAAAGCTTTTAGAAAAGGTTGGACTAAATAATATTTCTGTTATTACTTATCCAGAAATGCGTCATGAAATCTTAAATGAGACAAATAATCAAATTGTTTATCAAGATATGCTAGATTTTCTTAATGAATAACAAATAAATAATTAAAGGCTAAATAAAGGCCATTTACTTATGAAAGGTTCAATTCCTCAATAATTTTTCTAAATCGCCTTAAATCGCCTTTTTTGTTTAATTACCACGCATGTGAGCGCTCATACGCTGCGAGAAATAGCAAAAATTAAAATCGCCGCCTATATGACGACGATTTTTTAGTTACTTAAACGAATAATTCTTCTTATTAATAGAAGATGCTTCTCCAAGTTGGGAATGCCGCTTCGGAAATTGGGTAGGAAACATAGAGTGGTGCAACAACGGCAAGACCGTTGGAGTTACCAGCAGCATTACCCTTTCTAGAATATGCTACTAATGTGGTAAACGCATCCTTTGCAGCATTGATTTCATTTTGGAAGCCGCTAAATGTGGTATTGGTCGATAATTTATTGAGCATATCGAGGCCATCGATAATACCATATGATTCAAGACCTGATGTGGACCACCAACCATAATTAGAAGAACCATAATCTTTTACGCTTGAGAGCAAGTTTTTAAATGTGTTCCAATTGCTCTTTGCGGTATTTTTGATTGCAGCGGCCATCGCTTCAAATTTATCGAAATAGTCGCCCATTTTGGATAAATCTAAGTAAGCAAGAGTTTGATCACTACCATATGAGTTAACAAATGCATCACAATTAGCTTTTAAGATATCTTTTGTATCTTTGCCGGCATAAACATCATCAACCCATTGACTATAGACCCAACCTTCACCAACTTCTGATTCTTCACTGCCAACCATATAGTTGAAGTAGTGGGAGTTGAATTCTGCCATATCTTGAACTTGCATTAAGCAGGCATCATAACCAACGAATTCAAGTCTATCTTCATCTGCTAAGCCATTAGTTTCGAAGACATTCTTGAAAGCGGCTTTTGTTTCGGAATTGGTTAAACTATTAGATGAACCAACTGTACTATCGAAACAGACGCCATCTAAAGCACCACCGTGGTTCCAGAAGACAACACCTGTTTTCTTGGCAGGATATTCTTCTAAGCCCCAGTTTAAGAAGGATTCGAATACTGATTGCTTACCCATGTTTTCTTTAGGTAATTTTTCGTCTAAAACAAGCGCTTTGTTTTCAACATGATAACGGGAAAGGGCGTTTGCATCGATGCCATATTTGTGCCAGTAAGTACTACCACCTGTTTCAATGATAATATTGACATCATCTGGTTGGTTACTAACGCTTAAGATTTCTTGGATATCAGCACTAGCTAATCCATTGTCACTTTCAAGGTCAGCGCCACAGATGTAAAGCATAATTGTCCACTTATCTAAGACGCGTTCTTTGATTTCGACATTAAATGATGATTCAAGATATGCACCTTTTGATTTTGTTTTAGCAGTAATTGTGACATTACCAACGGAAATTCCTTTAACCACACCACCAGTAATAGTAGCGATTGATTCATCTGATGAAGACCAAATGATATCGCTAAGTGTATTTGAGTTTTCAGGAACAAAGTTAACGGATAATCTGTTTGTTTTGCCAATACCTACTTCATTATCTCCGCCTAAAGAGATACTTGTTGGATAAATTAATTCTTGTTCGGTTAATTTAAACATTTGTGGGTAAACAAGATTTTCATCTGAAACTTCTTTAACATAGGTAGATAATCTATTTTCTTCAATGTTATAAACTAAACGGCCATAGTCTTTGTTAGCGTTCATAATCATGGAAGAATTGCTGGTCAATAAGAATGCCCATTCGGTTACGCCTTCATCCCATGCTAATTGGCCAACACCTGTTGCGCCTAATTTTCTACCATGAATATCACTAAGTGTCCAACTAGTGCCGGATTTATTTAATTTAAAACGCCATACATTTTTATTAACGCTATCTGGTCCGCCATCGGTAAATAAGCAGAAAGATGTATTGAAAGCACCGTTTTCATAGTCAGTAACGATAAATTCTTGTGATTCGCTACCCAAAACTACAACATCGCCATCTTTTAAGCTAGTTTTGCTTCTCACTAATGAGCCAATGACCTTTTTATCTGGGAATTCAGAGTAAGATTCAACTTTTAATGAGAATTCGTTATTTTTGGTAGCAAAAGTTAATTCAACATCGCCATCCTTCATAGTTGCGACGTATTTATTTTCGTTATTATTGATAATCCAACCAGCATTTTCTAAAACAAGAGCGTATTGGTCAGCGATTGAGTCTGTACCAACTGTTCCCTCATCTTTTGTAATAGTGGTGAAGAAATTTGTACCATCTTGTTCCATATCAATTAAATCAGACCATGTTTCATAACCAATTGGGGAAGGAATAGTGGTGGTGATTTCTTCAGCTTGTAAGAATTCACTTAATTTTTCCGCTGGGAAGAGATTAATTCTTTCATTAACGGATACTTTCATTGAATAACTCTTACCTTGATAAGAAATAACGAGATCTTGTTCGCCAGAAAGTTCTTTATTGTAGCCATCTACTTTATAATCGGTAATTTCAACGGTAGAACCATCAGAATATGAAGCGGTGACAACTAAATCTAACTCTTCACCCCATTCATAAGCATCTTTGTTACTAGTTACGGTGATATTTAATAAAACTGGACCTTTAACCAATGTCTTAAATGAAGTTATTTGGCCTTGATAAGTGATAACAACATTTTGTTCACCAGGATTTTTGCTATCAAAACCACTAATTTGATAATCGGTGATAGTGACATTTGTACCATCGGAATAGAAAGCAGTAACAGTAATATCTAACTCTTCACCCCATTCATATTCTTGTTTGTTATTAGTCACAGCAATATTAGTTAATAAAACTGGACCTTTGACCGACGCTACAAATGAAGCTGTTTTGCCTTGATAAAAAACGACAACATTTTGTTCACCAGGATTTTTGCTATCAAAACCGCTGACTTGATAATTAGTAATAATTTTGCTAGTGCCATCAGAATAGAAAGCAGTAACAGTAATATCTAGTTTCTCGTTCAATTCATATTCTTGCTTATTATTTACTGCAACGATATTAGTTAATACGACTTGCACAGGTTCTTCACTTGAAATAGGAGTGTTACTAGATTCATTTCCACCGATAATACTGGAATCACCAGTGTTACCACCAAAAATAGGGTTTGAACTGTCACCAAAATTATCAACAGAAGAAAAATCAAATGAACCGCCTTGTTCGGAAGAATTGTTTTGACTACTTGTTTGGCTTGGTTCATTGTTGTCGCCGCATGCGATAAGAGACACGAAAGCGCCAAATGCCACAGTACTAATTGCGATTATTTTTTGAATTTTTCTCGTCATAATTCTTCTCCTTTTTCGTTAGCGTTCTATAAGATTTTTCAACTAAAATATAATTTATTATAATTTTAGACCGATTATTATATATAGCAAGAAAAAAACATTTATTGATTTTTTCTTTTTGAATAAATTAAAAGGGCTGTTAGCCTTTTCAGGTTTCACAGCCCTTTAATTATTTTGTGCTTTTATCTAATACTTAGATATTATGCATTGTTGCCTGGATATGCAACAACATAGAATGAGTTAACCGCAGTTGTTCCGCTTGTCCATGAATAGGTATAGAATTCGAGAACGACGTCATTAACTTCATCGTAGTAAACACAGCATTCTGCATCGAGACCGAAGATTTCGGTAGCGGACCAATCATCGATAAGTTCGAAGCTTTCTGGAACAAAGATATTTGCAATCCAACCTTTGATCGTATCGATTGAAACGCTTGCTGCAAGGTAGCCAGCTTCTAAAGCGTACATGCCATCACCTAAATCGTCATATGTACCGCCGACCATGTTGGCGATGTATTGAATCATTTGCTCAGCTGTAATTGTGTCACCCATCTTGTAATCTGAGTAGCATAAGATGAAGACATAACCATCTTCGGAGTGATCTTGGATTTCCATGCATGGAACATCGCCTTCATCACCGAATGTTGCGAGATAGTAAACTCCATTAGAGCCTGAACCTGCTTCGATATCCCAACCTGCTAATGTTAAGTCAGCAAGGAAGCCATCTAATTCATCAGGTGTTGTGCCATCAACTGTGACAACAAAGAAACCTTGTGAAGAAATGTAACTTGAATCTGTTTCAAATGTAGCAGCTTCAGAATCATAATCTGGTAAGTCGATATCTGTGAGATCATAGTAATCTTCCCAGAATTCTAACATAGCAGCTGATGCGGCAGTGGCATCGAGTGGTTTTGCGCCAACGTAGCAAACTAATCTAACTACATCTTCGTCTAAGAAATCTTGGACTTCGATAACTGCTAATGCGTCACCACAATCGAATGATGCGGCAGTACCGACTAAAGTAGCGGTGCTAAATGGATCAAGTTCCCAACCTGCTAATGCTAAATCAGCAAGGAAGTTATCCATTTCAGCTTCATTTGTATCATATGCATAAGCAACAAAGAGACCTTGGCTTAAAACATAAGAATCATCAACACTGAAGTAACCATTTGTTGTTTCATAATCTGGTAAATCAATACCGGATAGACCGCAATCTAATTCAAAGTAATCTAAGATAGCGGCTGTTGTAGCAGCGGCATCGAGTGGTTTTGTGTCGCCGTAGATAACTAATCTAACATAATCGCCGTCTAAGTAGTCTTGGACTTCGATAACTGCATAAGCATCACCGCAATCCCATTTTGCGACATAATCGCCTTCATAATCGCCTTCAGTGACATCCCAACCAGCCATTGCGAGATCGACAGCGAAGCTATCCATTTGTGCTCTAGCTGTGTTGTAAGCATCTGCTAATAAGATGCCATTGGATGAAACGTATGCATCATTAATGTTGAAATAAACATCTTCGAAATCATAATCTGGTAAAACGATTGAATCGGCATCAAGGCCTAATTCAGCGAAGAAATCAAGAATGATGCTGGATGTTTCTGCTGGTGTGTATTGAACTGGAGGTGCTGGTGGTTCTTCGATTGCAAAGCTGATTTTAACATAAGAACTGTATTCTTCAACTAAGATACGAGCATTTGTATCACCATAGAAGGCTTTATAGTCATCTGGATAGCTTGTGCTGTGGTGAACAATGTTCCAGTTAGCATCAGCTAAATCATCTTCATAAGCTGCCATGTCGGCAACAGTGGAGCCATTAATTCTAATATAATTGCTACCGCTTGTAAGTGTGCAGCTGTCGCCAGCAATATAGTCTGGAGCAACTACTGTAATGTCTTGATTTTCGAAGTATGCTTCAATTGCGTCTGCAACTTCTGGGAATGCTTTTGGTTCTGGTGGGACATAGTTTGGATCTTCAACTGTTGATCCGTAGAAAGTAACAATTGTCCAGCCACGTGTGTAGTTGACATACATATATGTCATCATATCGTTTGGTAATTCGTAATCTTCCCAAGAAGATTCCCAAATGAAGCCAGCGGCTAGTAATGCTTGGTCAAATTCATCTGTGAAGTCACCATAAGTTGCGATGCTACCATTTGTTTTCATTGTGCCGTTGGCATTTTTTGTTGTTGTTGATTTAACATACCAATCGCCTTCTTCATTAACTGGACCAAAGACGTTTTCTTCTTTGAATGCCAATTCAATGAGGTCTTCTGGCCAACCAACTTGTTTTGTGTAACCATTTTCAATGAAGTGAGATTCATCATAATCTTCCACGATGTTTGGACCAAAGAATTTAACATGAGTCCAACCATCTCTTTCATCGATGTCGATTTCAGCATCTTCGTTAGCATCTAACCAGCAGTTATAATTTGGATAGTATGTGAAGCCAGCAGCTTCTACTTGTGCGATTAATGCATCGGCATATTCGCCTTCAGTGGCTAATAAGTCGTAGTAATAAAAACCACTATCGCCAGCATCATATTTGTCAAACATTTCATACCAATCGCCTTCTAAATTGACGCCTGGAATGACATCGTCGCCCATAACAAAGTCGACATTTTCTTTTGGCCAGCCATTGATTAATTCATAGCCTAATTCCAAGAAGTATTCATCTGAATATGGATCAACATATGGAGGCATATAAATGTCAATTTCGTTACCTGCTGCGTAAGTTGATGTTGCTTCGAAGTAATCGAATGAAACTTCAATTTGGTAGCCTCTTGGTGTTGTCTTAATGTATTCACCACCAAATTCGGCTGCTGCAGGATTGTATTCGAAGCCTGCTGCGATTAATCTTTCGCCATAGTCTTCGACTAAGTTATATGGATTGTCATCACCGATGACGAATACGTCGAATCCGTACCACATTTCATATGATGTATCAAAGCCATAGTACATTGTTTCTTCGTTTAAATCTAAGTATGGAAGAGGTTCGCCTAAATACTTGTACATATCGGCTTCAACTTCTAAATCCCATCTAAGATTTTCTCTAATGTTGTTGACTTTAGCCCAGTGGCCATTTTCTTTGACATAGAAGTCAAAGTTATTTAAGTCGATGAATGAATCACCATCAGAACCTAAATTGTCGCTTGGACGTCCATAACCACGGAGAATGCTTGCGCCGTCTTGACCATCTTGACCGTCTTGACCGTCTTGGCCATCTTGACCATCTTTACCATCGACGCCATCTTTACCATCTTTACCATCGACGCCATCTTTACCATCTTTACCATCGACGCCATCTTTGCCATCGTTGCCTTTGATGTTACCGATCTTTTGCCAATTGCCATTGATCTTCATGAAGACATCCCATGATACGATGTTGAAGAAGACATCACCATCGAAACCACCGTTTGCTTGTGGATCAACTGCATCGGCATAAATTTGTGAGCCATTAGCTCCATCAAAGCCGTTTTGACCGTCTTGACCAGTAGCACCTTTGATGTTACCTAAATTTTGCCAATTTCCATTGAGCTTCATGTAGACATCCCATGTTTCGAGGTTGAAGTACATGTCGCCTTCTCTACCTGCGGAAGCATTTGGAATACCTGCATCTGCGAAAATTTGTGAACCAGCGTCACCTTTAGGACCTTGTTCACCTTGGTCACCCTTGTCACCTTTAGGACCTTGGATACCTTGTTCACCTTTAAGATTACCGAGTCTTTGCCAATTACCACCGATCTTTAAGAAGAAATCCCAAGATGCGATATTGACGAAAACGTCGCCATCTTTGCCTGCTGAAGCTTGTGGATCAACTGCATCGGCGTAGAATTGTGAACCATCTGCACCTTTGACAGAGTTAAGCCATTCTTCATAGGACATGTCGCCACCGGCTGCTCTATACAACTGATAAACATCTTGTTGTCTAAAAGCACCAGGTTGGTTACTGCTTGAGTTAGTGTTACAACCAGTCGTTAGTAACATTGCTGCAAGAGCAATACCAGCGAATAACTTTTTAGTTTTTTTCATAACTAGTTTTTCTCTCCTTTTCTAAAAGAATAAATTTTGTCTATAATGTTATGCCTGAAAAACTGATAAAACAATACTTATTTTTGTTTGTATGGGTACGCGCTCGCCTTCCTTTACACTAAAATAGTGGGCACGCTTACCCGCACAAAGAGAAATCACTATTTATAATGGTTTTGTAAATTTAGATGAAATATTTAATTATTTCCTTATTAGAAAATGCATGAAAAAATTTTTAATCAAAATGTTACAAATTTGGCAAAATGTAACTAATTTTGCAATTTTGCTGATTTTTAATTAATCCCTCACTGGCCGATAAAGAAGCATTATTCTTTTGCATAAAATAACGTTTTGTGTATGATAGATACTTAAATAGAGGCTGTCTATGCAAAAAAATCTAAAATTAATTGTCACATTTGGATTATTCACATCATTATTAATCGGTTGCAACACCGCAACGACTAGTAGTGTTGTTTCTTCTAGTAGTTTTCAATTTAGTAGTTCTGAGTCGAGTAGCTCTGAACTTCCAAAACCAACTTATACAATCACTTGGAAAAACGAAAATGGTGATGTTTTAGAAATTGATCAAAACGTAGAAGAAGGAAAAACTCCAACATATGATGGAGCAGAACCCACAAAAGAAAAAGATGCCCAATATACTTATGTATGGTTGGGTTGGACACCAGCAGTTGTTCCTGCTAGTGCAAATGCTACATATACTGCTACATATCAAAACGAAACAAGAGAATATGAAATCACTTGGAAAAACGAAAATGGTGATGTTTTAGCTACTGATGTCGTAGCATATGGTCAAGTTCCAGCATATTCAGGGGAAGAGCCAACAAAAGATAGTACTATTGAACACGTTTATAGCTTTTCTGGTTGGACACCTTCACCGGTAGAAGTAACCGGAAATGCTACATATGTCGCCTCTTTTAAGGAAGAACCAAGAAAATATACCATTACTTGGAAAAACGAAAACGATGAAATTTTAGGCACTGATGAAGTAGATTATGGTACAGTTCCAGCCTATGCTGGCGAAACACCAATCAAAGAAAGCACGAAAGAATATTCTTATACTTGGACTGGCTGGGAACCACAACTTGCCCCAGTTATTGGTGATGCTACATATACCGCTATATATACTGGTGAAATTAGAAAATATACTGTCTCATGGATCAATGATGATGGCACTATTTTGGAACTAGATGAAGGTATTCTCTATGGTTCAATGCCTACTTATGATGGTGAAACTCCAACAAAACCAAGCGGGAGGGGTGTTAATTATACCTTCTCACACTGGTCTCCAGAAATCGGATTAGTAGAGGGAGACACTACATATGTTGCCCAATATTCTAAGGATGGTTTCTTTACATTTGAACCAATCAATTATGAGATGGAAGAAGGTTATAATTTAAGCGATATTACAGGCGCTCCTTGGATCAATTCTAACGTCAAAGGTGAACTTGATAAAATTAGAAAACCATCACTAAAAGATGACTTCTATGCTTCTGTTAACTATGATGCCATTAAAAATGGTACTCCAGGTGCCTTTGATAAATGCGATATAGCAGTCGATAATGCTTTTAATACAATTTACTATGGCGAAGGCAATGAAACCACTAATGGTAATTTCTTACTATCAGCTTTTAATAACATAAATGTAGGTGATGTTGATACGCTCAAAGACTACTTTAGTAATCTCAGTGTTGATGATTATTTAAGCAGCAAAGAATCATTTACTTCTTCAAGTTCGTTACTAAAAATTGCACCTTACAAAACTGGTTATTTAGTTGATTTTAATGACGGATATATGAATGGCACGTTTGGTCTATATACACTTCACGCCTATGGTGGATACGATGATTTTATCAAACCTATTCTTTTTGGTTTGAGCAACATATTAGATCTTGGTATTTCTCAAAGTGAATACAATGACATTAGTTCTTTCGAAAGCGAAATGGTTAATAAAGCCTATTATGATTATTACAACTATGGTGATACTCCGACTATTTACTATGTTAGAAATGTCCCATGGGCAAAAATGAAAAGTGCTTTATTAGATATGGGGCTAACTGAAGGCAGCAAAATCTATATCAAAACCTATTATAAAAGTTGCTTTACTAGTTTATATAATTCTTACGCCGCTAATAATCCTGGCATCTTGAAAAACGTCATTAAGTCAAGACTGGGATTTGATAGTAGATTCCTTCTTGGTTTAGATAATTATCGTTCACTCAATCAAAGCATTACTACCATTTCTTATTACACTGGTATGTATAATAATGAAACGAATTTGTATTCATATAGTGATAATTATGTTTCAAAGGCTCTTTTAAGGCTTGGATTCCCTGTGGCTTTTGAACAATCTTATATTGAATTAAATAGTTCAGAAGAAATTAAACAAGAAGTTACTGACTTAATCCAAGATATTTTGGCTGGCTATAAAGAAATGGCGGAGGCTAATGATTGGCTTGGCAATACCACAAAATCTCGTTTAATTAAGAAACTAGATAAGATGGCATATGCTTCTTGCTATTCTGATGGCTTTAAGAACTTCCCAAAATTAGATGACTCTAATCTAGATAATGAGACACTATATCAGTTATATACCGATTATTCACAAGCTCTATTCTCCACTGAACTCGCGGGAACTGCAGATAAAACTGGTTATTGGGATTATATGCCAAGCTACACTGTTAACGCTTTTTATTCTCCTAACGAAAATCTTTTCGTTATCTTAAACGGCATAGCCGCTGGTTGTTTGGGCGAAAGCATTGAAGAAAAATACGGTATGATTGGTACAGTTATTGGCCATGAAATAACACACGCTTTCGATTCTTCTGGTGCTAATTACGATGAAAATGGTGAATATAAAAACTGGTGGTCATCCGCGGATAAGTCGGAATTTAGCAGGCGCGTTAACAAGATGTCTAATTTCTACGACAACATTAAACTCAAAGATGGTTTGACCGTTGATGGCGATAGCGTTAATGGCGAAGCAACCGCTGATATGGGTGGTGTCAAAATTATGCTCCACTTAGCAAAGAAGATTCCTGATTTTGATTATGATGTCTTCTTTAGATCATACGCAGATGTGTGGCTTAATAGACCAATAAGCTTTGATAATATTGAAAGCCGTGCTTCAGATGTTCACCCATTCAATTACTTAAGAACAAACGTTACTCTCGCTCAATTTGATGAATTTGTGGAAACATACAACATCGAACCAGGCGATGGTATGTATATTCCAGAAAATCAAAGAGTTAAAATTTGGTAATTATAATTAAATAAGAAACAGGCGCTCGTACATGGGCGCCTGTTTCAATAAGAAAACTACATACATAATGTGATAATTTTCGCATATAAAAATAGTGGTAAAAATAGTGCAAAAAATTGAGCATTTTATTGTATCTTTTTGACTTTTATAATTGCGAAAAAATGCGTGAATAAAATGGTAGCTACTATATAAAGTTATTCATAGAATAAAAGTATAGTGTATTTAGAAATTTATTCATCTTTTTTGAAATGAAAAATATCAATGAATTTTAATCATTTTTTAGAGTAATTATTTACCTATTTTTCTAATCTATATTTTATTATTTTTTCAACAAAATGTTTGTTTACTTTTCTAGCATTTGATACCTTATTTATGAACTATGAAAAGAGCGTTTTTGCAAATTAAAAAGTATTGGTTAATCAATCTTGTTACCTTCATTATTTCGTTAGTAGTGGGCATGATTATTTTTTGCTTAATGTATTTTTTGAGAGGTAAAACACTTATCTCTGCGGTCGATGGCATTGCTGTTGGTGCGGTTTCAGTTTTATTTATTGGTTTACTATGTTGGATGGCCCATTTAGGAGCGTTTGATACATTTGCTTTTGGCTTTAAACAACTTGGTAGCATGCTTTTTGCAAGAGACGCTAGAAGAGATGGAAATTACGCTGATTATCGTGACAAAAAGTTTGAAAATAGAAATAATTCCTCATTTAATTTTGTGGCAATAATCGCTGCAGGGCTCATTCTTTGCCTTGCTCTTCTTGTCTTAGAAATTGTCTATAACGCTTCGCTTTAAATGGGCCTTTTTATAAAAAGAGGTGATTGAGTGTAATTCAAAAAACGCTTTACACCCTTTTTCATGTGTGTATAATTGTATGCATAATATTTATTTTGTGTACGCACACAACAAGGAGGTAAAGTATGAAAAAACTGGGACTACTACTCTGCGCTACTAGTACCTTGATTTTAGCCGCTTGTAGCACAGCTGCTTCTCAGCTCAAAGATTTACCAGAAAGAAATCAACGAATAATTGTCGAAGTCGACAGAGACATCGACACATTAAACGAAGAAGGTGCGAAAAAGACTCAACGCGCTGTCTACAACAACATTAAAGAGACAGCCACTTCTAACATCAGAATGATTGATAGTTATTCAGTCTTAAACAACGCTTTCGTTCTTGAAGTAAATTCTAACGATGTCGAGAGCATTAAATCAGTTCCTGGCGTCAAGAGCGTGACTGTTGATAAGATTCACTGGGAAAGAGCAATTAATGATGATTCCTACGTTGTACTCGACGGAGACAACCCAACAGACGCAATTGATGAAAGCAAGAACATTTCTGCCGAAACAATGAAAATGCCTGAAGATAATAACGAAGGTGAAGGTACCGTCGTTGCTATCTTGGATAACGAATTCCACTTCAGAGGCAAACTCAATGCTACTACACCAGAATGGCACCACGAAGTCTTTAATCCACTTCCAGATGATGTGGCTGTTAGATTCACATTTGACACAATCAAGAGCGCCACAGGCTTAAATGCTAAAGCTAGAAACAAAATCAAAAAGGCTGGTGAAGAAGGCTCCGAATATTTCAATAGTAAGGTTCCTTTCTATTTCGATTACGGTGGCACATCCAAAATTTATGGTAAACGTGGTACAACTCAATACGATGTACATAGTGAACTTTCTTATCACGGTTCTCACGTTTCATCTATTACTGCTGCTAATGCACCAGACTACAAAGGTATCGCACCAAAAGCTCAATTGGTATTAATGAAAGTCTTCACAGACTATGATGCTAAGGGTATTGGTGAA
>JAKSVL010000010.1 GCA_024407995.1 Bacilli bacterium
CCTTCCATGTTAATGACACGATCATCTTTTCTCTCACTTGGAGAACGCGGTATTTTTAGACCGCCTTCAACTTCAGGGCAAAAAGGAATTAGTTCATATTTTTCTAAAAGTTTATCAATAAGTGGCGATTTATTGTTGCCACCGTTATATTTCACGTTATCGCCAACTAAACAAGCAGAGATGAGAATTCTTTCCATAAAACAGCATTATTGTAATTTGAAATAGTCGGTTCTTCAAGATAAGATAGGCTAAGTTATAAATAATGTGACAATGTTGTATGTTCAGTTAGAATATTAGAAGGAATAAAAAAATGCTATATAACATTGATGGTCAAGATTATGAAGTAATAGTTGTTTACAAGCGAATTAGAAATATTCATTTCCGTTTTGTAAATGGCGCTTTTCTTGTTTCTTGTCCAAGAAGAACCAGTGAAAAAATGATAAAAAGTGGGTTAGATAGGTTTGGTAAAAAACTTCTTAAAAGAAGCGTAAAAGAACAGGCTTTTGGAGATGGTTATATTTACTTATTTGGTAAGAAGGTGTCTGTCTCATATCCAGGCTCAATTCAATACGATAGTGAGACAATTATCAAATTCAAGAACCAAGATGATCTTCTTAAAAAATTTCGCAAAATATTCCTAAACTATGTCACGTCTCGCACGCTTTTTTATGAGGACCGCATGAAATGTCCCCATTATTCCGTAAAGGTGAGACAAATGAAATCTAGATATGGTTCCAATAATCGTCATAGTGAGACAATTACTTACTCTTTGACCTTGCTTCATTATTCGCCAGAAATCATTGATTCTGTCATTGTTCACGAATTAGCGCATTGTCATGTCTATAATCACAGCGATAAATTTTATCGCGTTGTATATAACTTCTGTCCAGAGTATGATGAATTAAGGAAAAAATTAATCAAGGCGGTATTTGCTTAATGCTAGAGATTTTGTCCAAAAATAATCAAAAGATTAAAGATGCTTATGCTCTTAAAATGAAAAAAGTTCGTCAAGAAAAAGGTCTTTTCTTAATGGAAGGCATTAAAAACCTTGATATGGCCTTAAAATTTGGCACTGTTAAACAAATTTTTACCATCATTGGTTTGCCAAAAATAAAACAAGATATTGAATGCTATAAAGTTAATGACGAAATATTGAGAAAGCTAGCCAATTCGGAAAACCCAGAAGGCGTTGTCTTTGTATGTGAACAATTAAAAGCAAAAAAAGACAAAACTTCTTATCATAAAATTGTTTACCTTGATCAAATCAATGATCCAGGCAATCTTGGTACTATATTAAGAACGGCAGTGGCTTTTGATTATGATGCAGTAATATTAAGTAAGAGTAGTGTAGATATATATAACGAAAAAGTCGTCGCCGCTAGCAAGGGCGCGCTCTTTCTTGTAGACGCATTCTATGACGATATAAATAACTACGTTCATGGTCGCACAGTCATTGTGAGTGCTTTAGATGAAGCTGTTGCTCTTTCTAACTGTAATAAACCAAATAATTTTATTCTTGCTCTTGGCAATGAAAGCCATGGTGTTTCCGAAGAAGTGTTAAAACTCGCTGATAACGTAGTTAAAATAGAAATGAATGACGTTATTGATTCTTTGAATGTCGCGGTTGCCGGTGGCATTCTCATGAATTATTTCAAATAGATTCCGCTTCATCTTATGTTCAGCAAAACATTATTACAAATTTTATATGTAATATGTTTTTTTATGATATAATCATTATCGAATTTGAAAGCGAGGACGCTTATGGAAAATAACAATTTATTAGAGTTAAAAGAAAAAGCTCTTCAAGAAATTGAGGCAGCACAAACAAGCGATGCTTTAAATGCTGTCCGTAATACTTACCTTTCTAAGAAAAGCGAACTTTCCAGTTTGACTTCTATGATTGGTACATTGCCACCAGAAGAAAGAAAATCTTTTGGTCAAGCCTTAACTGAAGTGAGAGTAGCAATTACCTCAGCAATTGAAGAAAAGGCTAATTCGTTAAAAAACAAAGAATTAGAGGAACGCTTAGCTAAAGAAACAATTGATATTTCTCTTCCAGGCCATTCCTATAACTTAGGTGGTCGTAATCCATTTTATGTCATCAAAGATGAAATGATTCAAATTTTCCTTGGTATGGGCTTTGAAGTCGCAGATGGACCAGAAGTTGAGACAGATTTATACAATTTTGAACTTTTAAATATTCCTAGAGACCATCCTGCTAGAGACATGCAAGATACTTTTTACATCAATGAAAACGAATTATTGAGAACTCATACCTCTCCAGTTCAAGCTAGAACTATGGAAGCTAAAAAAGGCGCTCCAGTTCGCATCATTTGCCCGGGCAAGACATATCGTCGTGATGACGATGACGCCACCCATTCACATCAATTTGCTCAAATTGAAGGATTGGTAATTGATAAAGGTATCAATATTGGTCATTTGAAAGCCACTTTAGAGTTATTTGCTAAAAAGATGTTTGGTGAAAAAAGAGAAATCAGATTAAGAAGCTCTTATTTCCCATTCACTGAACCTAGTGTTGAAGTTGATATCACATGTGCTAATTGTGGTGGTAAAGGCTGCAACATGTGCAAAGGCACAGGCTATATTGAAATCCTTGGTGGCGGTATGGTCCATCCAAATGTTTTGAAAATGAATGGCTATGATCCAGAAGAATATAGTGGCTTTGCCTTTGGTATTGGTATCGAGCGTGTGGCTATTTTGAGATATGGTATCGACGATATTCGTAAATTTTATCAAAACGACGTTAGATTCTTGAAACAGTTCAAGAAAATGAGTTAATAGGAGGAATGAATCATGTTAGTAAGTTTAAAAAGTGTTGGTCAATATGTTGACCTTAATGGTTTGACTCCTGAACAAATTGCAGACAAATTGACATTTGCAGGCGTTGAGGTTGAAGAAATTTCTCGTTTAGCAAGTGGCACCAACTTGGTAATTGGTCACATTTTAGAATGCGTTGCTCATCCAAATAGTGATCATTTACATGTTTTAAAAGTCGATTTAGGTCCTAAATATGGAGTGACCCAAATCGTGTGTGGCGCTCCCAATGCACGCGCGGGTTTAAAAGTAATTGTTGCACGTGTAGGCGCAAAGCTCCCACAAATAGAAATTAAGCAAGGCGTTATCCGTGGCGAAGAAAGTAATGGCATGTGCTGTTCATTACTTGAACTTGGTGTTGATGCTAAATTTTTAACCGATTATCAAAAAGCCGGCATTGAAGAATTACCTGAAGATGCTCCAGTTGGAGAAGAAAATGTCTTAGGCTATCTTGGATTAGATGATGTGGTGCTTTGCTTAAATGTTTTAGCAAACCGTCCTGACTTGTTATCTATTTTCAACGTCGCACGTGAAATTGGAGCAATTTTCTCTCGCCCAGTTAATTTGCCAACTATCTCAACAAAGAAAGATTTTGAGACAAAAATAAAAATTGGTTCAAAAACCAAAAAATGTTCACAATTCTCCAGTAAAGAGATTAGAAATATTGTTACTAAGCCATCGCCAAAATGGATGTCAGAATTCTTAATGGCAATGGGCGTTAGAAGCATAAACAATATCGTTGATATTGGTAACTATGTCATGCTTATGACTGGTCAGCCGCTTCATATGTACGATGCTGACAAATTGCCAAAAGCAGAGTTATATGCTCAAGATGATTACGATGGTGATTTTGTTGCTTTGGATGAAAAGACTTATAAAGTTATCCCAGGAGACATCGTGATTTGTTCTGATAATAAACCAATGTGTCTTGGTGGTGTCATGGGCTCTTTAGCCTGTGCGGTTGACGAAAATACAAAAAATATCTATATCGAAGCTGCTTCTTTTGACGGGGCAAGCATTCGCCATACTTCCAATCGCTTGGGTTTGGTTAGCGAATCTTCCCAAAGATTTGTCAAAGGTACAAATCATTTCCAAAGTGAATTTGTCCTTGATTATGCTGCACAATTAATCAATGAACTTTGCGAAGCAAAGGAAAACAGCAACAATGTTGTTTACCAAAGTGAAGAAGAAAAAGACCAAATCATCGATTCTTCTGTCAGCAAAATCAATGGTCGTTTAGGTACTGAATTTAGTAAAGAGCAAGTCTTTGAGACATTAACAAGACTTAACTTTAAACTAACGTTCAAAGATGAAAATAAGTTTTCTGCTTTAGTACCACAATATCGTTTGGATATTACTTCCGATGCTGATTTAAGTGAAGAAGTGATTCGATTAAACGGTTACGACAATGTTAAGTCTATTCTTCCATGTTTAGACACAAAAGTCGGTATGCTTTCTTCAAGACAACAAAGATTAAAGAACATTCGTTCTTATCTTCTCAATGTCGGTCTTGACGAGTGCTTGACTTACTCTCTTATTTCCAAAAAAGAAATGCATGATTTCTGTTTATTAAATCGTGAAGAAAATTATGTCATTTTGAACCCATTAACAGACGAACATGAAGTATTTAGAACTCACATTCTTTCTTCATTGCTTAATGCCGCTTCATATAACGTCGCTAGACAAAATAAAAATTTAGCATTGTTTGAAACTTCAAACATGATTAGCAAATCATCAAGAAGCGAACATTTAGCAATCGTTTTAGTGGGTCAAGCTTTAAATCAAGGCTTACTCTGCAAAGAAAATTACACATTCTTCCATATGAAGGGTTTAGTTGAAGGTATCTTCTCAACCCTTGGTATAGAACAATCTAGATTTAAATTTGATCGTTTTATTGATTCAAATCATGAATTACATCCAGGTAAAACCGCTAATATCATTTTCCAAAATCAAGTTATCGGTGTAATGGGTGAGCTTCATCCAAATCAAATCGAAAAATATGATCTAGGTAAAGCCAATGCTGTTGTTTTGGAAATGAACCTTGAAGCTTTGCTTGAAGCAAAAGTTAGTGAAACTAAGATGACACCAATTTCTCGTTTCCCAAGCGTTTCGCGTGATTTAGCTTTCGTTCTCGATGCTAATATTCAAGCAGGTGATGTCATCAGAACAATTAAAACCATTGGTCGTGGTTTAGTTAATAATTGTGAAGTGTTCGATGTCTATCAAGGTACAGGTATTGCCCTAGGCAAAAAGTCTATGGCTTTATCAATCACTTATCGTAAAGATGATGGCACACTAACTGATAGGGAAATTAGTGATATCGAAGATAAGATTAAATTCGAATTATCACGTTCCTATAAAGCGGAGATTCGTAGCTAATGGTTATAAATCGCGTTATTTTACCATTAAATAAAACTGAGACATTTTGCGACAACATTGATTTTTCATCGCAACATTTTGATGACAACCATGTTAGGCGTATCGAAAGATGCTCGGTCAAAGTGGATGCAACAGAATATGGTGATGTTTTACGTCTTCAAGTTAATGGTGAAGCAAATGTAATTGCTTCCTGTTCTTATACTTTGGAAGATGTTCCACTTAAGGTGAAATTCAAAGATGAATTCTTCTTTTCAAGTGAGGAAGACAATTCTCAAGATTGCTATTTTGAACCAAGTGTAAATATTGATTTGGACCCACACATTCTCGCTTTGATTTTGTCAGAAGTGCCACACAATATTACCAAGAGTGGTGCCTCGCTTCCAAAGAGTGGTGATGGATACCGTGTGTTGAGCGAAGATGACTATCTTCAAGAAAAGAAAAACAAAAAGAATAGTGCTTTCGATATTCTAGATACGATAGAATTTGACGAAAATAATTAAAATTAACTCTTTGAGTTAAAATGAAAGGCCATCATAAACTTGATGGCTTTTTCTTTATCATTTTTTTCTTTTATAAAATACTTGCAATTATTTTTGTGTTTTGTGATAATATATACACCAGTGGTAATACAGTGGGAGAAAGTGGTAAAAATGTTTTTTGGAAGTTTTGCTCATACTTTAGATGAAAAAGGACGCTTAATGATTCCTCGCAAGATGAGAGAAGAATTGGGCTATAAAGTCTACATCATGAAAGGTTTCGATGGCTCTTTATCCGTTTATAACGAAGATGGCTACCAAAAACTCGTTGATGAATTTTCAAATCTTCCATTTAATCAACATAAAAACCGTGATTATCTTCGTCTTCAATTTGCCAGTACCTATGAAATGGATGTTGACAAATTAGGACGTGTACAAATACCAACAGCTTTGTTAAACAAATACAACATTTCTCGTGAAGTTCTCGTTCTTGGAATTGGCGACCATATCGAAATCTGGGACCAAAAGAAATACGAAGAATACGAATCAAGTATCAATGATGAATTTGAAAACATTGCTGAAACAATTGGCAGCAATAACTAATTATGGAAGAACACATTCCAGTCCTTCTTCAAGAAGTTATTGAAGGCTTAAACATCAAACCATCTGGTATTTATCTCGATCTCACCGTTGGTAGGGGTGGCCATAGTAGTGAAATATTGTCTCACTTAAAAGACGGCCGTCTCATTGCTGTTGATCAAGATGAAGAAGCTATCATTGCTTCGCAAGCGAGATTAGAAAAGATTAGTTCTAATTTCCAAATTGTCCGTTCCAACTTCTCTGCTCTTGACGAGATATTGAACTCGTTAGGCATAGAAGCAGTGGATGGGATTCTTATGGATTTAGGCGTTTCCTCTCCGCAATTCGACAAAGGTGAAAGAGGATTCTCATACAGCAGTGATGCTCGCTTAGATATGCGCATGGATCAAAGGCAAGAACTAACTGCATATCAAATCGTTAACACTTATTCATTACAAGATTTAAATCAAATCTTGCGCGATTATGGAGAAGAAAAATATTCCTACTCAATCGCTAAAAATATCATCAAAGCTCGTGAAAACACACCAATTGAAACTACGTTTCAGTTAGTAGAAATTATCAAAAAGAGCAAACCAATGAAAGAACTTAAAAAAGTTGGTCATCCAGCTAAACAAGTCTTCCAAGCATTAAGGATTGCTGTAAACGATGAACTCAGTGTTCTTGTTAAAGCCTTAAAATCCGCTTTAAGTCATTTGAAACCAGGTGGAAGGTTAGCCGTTATCACCTTCCATAGTGGTGAAGATAGAATTGTTAAAAACATTTTCAAAGATGCGGCAGTGGATGTGGGTGATCGCTTCGATGGCCCAATCATCAGCAAAGAGAAAGAATTCGACCTTATTAATCACAAACCAATCACTGCAAGTGATGATGAACTGCAAAAGAATCATCGCAGCGCTAGTGCGAAGTTAAGAATAATTGCAAGAAAAGAAAGGGGATAACAATCATGATGGTTATGAAAGACAAATTAGTAAAATTCAATCACAAAGGAATGTATTATCGTTTTCGTAAATTGTGTATTGCTTTGCTTGCCGTTATTTCAGTCGGCACTGTCGTGGCTGTTCCAACCTACATTACCTTCCGTGAAATTAATAATCAAGCACAACATGCGGAAGAAGAACAACCTGAGTTATTAGAAGAGAACGAGACAGAATCTCTCTCTTATTAATAAAGTTTCTCCCTAATTGTCCATTTCCTCGTGGACCAAAGACTGCAAGTGACATTGTGGTCTTTTTATTTGCTGTAGTAGTGGTTTTGCTAATAAATGTCAGAGTATCTCCTCTACACATCAGTCATTATTACAAAGTAAAATAATAGTAAATAATTAGTAAATATTTAGTTAGTTTCATCTTGATTTTGGTATTTTATTAACTATTATTAGTTAATTATTGTATATTTTACAAAACTCAATTAAAATATAGAAAATTGGGGTATACATATGGAAAAACCTATTGCAGCAATTGAACTTAGCTCAAAAAAGCTTAAATTAGTCGTTGGTTATGAAATTGATGGCAAAGTTTATGTTTTATATACACTTATAAAACCTTATGGTCACGCTATTGAAGCGGGACAATTTGTTGATCCTAATCGCGTTTCGCAAACTATTTCAAGTGTTCGCGAATTTACCGACCCTGCTGCTAAGTTAAAACTTAACATTAGTGATGTTCTTTTATGTGTCCCACCTTACGGATTAGGAGTTTATCAAACTCGTCAAGTTACCACAGTTGTTACTGAAGATAGTAAAATCTCCAATCTTGATATCAAAAATATCTATTCGTTAATTAGAAATAGTGCATATCCACTAAACGATAAGGCTTTAGTTGATGTTATTCCAGAAAGTTTCACTCTTGACCAAGGACGTATTTTTGCTCGTCCACCTTTAGGTGAATCTTCAAATACTTTAACCGTTTCTGCGAAGGTGCAAACGTTGCCAGCCTCACTAGTAGAAAGCTATCAAAACGTTTTACTTAATGGTGGCATGGTTTCTCGTCGCAATGTTGTTTCCTCTTTAGCTGCTACAGAATTAGTCTGTTCATTTGAGGATATGCCTAAATCATTTATTCTTGTTGATATTGGTTCCAATGTTACAACTGTGTCGTTTGTAGGCAATAAAGCTTTGTATGGATCCACATTCTTTAATTGGGGTGGTGATAATATCACCGAAAAGATTATTGAAAGTTTCAATATCAATGAAGCAGATGCTGAAAAATATAAAATTATGTATGGCATTGATAATCGTGAAATGAATTTCAAAGCACCAATTTGCACAACAGATGATGGCAATGGTCAAGAAGTTCATCATTTCAACAGCGAGCTTAATGAAATCATTAAAGGCGAACTTGATGTTTTTGTTAATTATTTAAACGATGCTGTCACAAATGTTGTTTCACAACATGATAAGTCATACCGCAGTTTTCCAATGATTCTCATTGGTGGTGGTTCTCAATTAAACGGCTTAGTTCCTTATATCACACCTAAGGTGATGAGTGAAACTGTGACCGTGGTTGCTCCTAAAACTCTTGGTGCGAGGAATCCAACATTCTTTAACTGCTTAGGTATGATTTTAACTCATTCCAAATATTTAAATTTAAACGATGAATCACATCCTAAAGTCGGGCAAGTAACCCGCAATCAGGCGAAATAAAAGGAGAGAACTTTTTATGCAAAATTATGATTTAGATAACTTTGAACCAGCTGCCAAGATCGTGGTCGTTGGCGTTGGTGGTGCTGGTAATAACGCCGTCAATCGTATGATTGATGAAGAAATTGCCAATGTTGAATTCTGGGTAGCAAATACCGATAAACAAGCTCTCTCAACTAGTAAATCTATGCATAGATTAATTTTGGGTCAAGAAATCACAGGCGGTTTAGGCGCTGGTGGCGAACCTGAAATTGGTGAAAGAGCTGCTGAAGCTAGTGTAGAAGACATTAAAGAAATCGTCAAAGATGCTAACATGGTCTTTGTTGCTGCTGGTATGGGCGGTGGTACAGGCACTGGTGCTGCGCCAGTAGTTGCACGTATCGCTCGTGATGCCGGCGCTCTCGTGGTGGCTATCGTTACACGTCCATTCACATTTGAAGGCAAAAAAAGGGTGGTTAATTCCATCTCTGGTTTAAACAAATTAAGAGAAAACGTTGATGCCATTATTGTCGTTAGTAATGATAAATTACTAATGACATCTGGTAATAACTCAATTTCAAGTGCTTTCAATGAATCAGATAAGGTTTTAGCACAGTCAGTTAAGACAGTCGTAAATTTGATTTTATTACCAGCTGTCATTAATCTTGATTTTGCTGATGTTCGTAATACATTAAAAGATTCTGGCGTTAGTATGATTGGCTTTGGCGTTGGTTCAGGCCCAAATAGAGCGAAAGATGCTGCTAATGCAGCTCTTAATTCTCCACTTCTTGAAGCCTCTATCACTGGTGCCAGAAGAGCCATTGTTGCAGTCACTTGCGGACCTAATGTTTCCTTGTTTGATGCTCAGGATACAGTTAACCTATTAATCAATGCATCAGGTCATGATGTTGATGTCAAATTTGGCGTGGCAATTAATGACCAATTGAATGATGAAATTTTAGTCAGTGTTATCGCTAGTGACTTTGAAGAAGAGATTGATTTCTCGAAGCCTTCAACATATCAAGCGCCAACACGTCCAGTCGAAAATACTGTTCTTACTTCGCTCAATAATGAAGAGGAAGTCAAACAAGAAGAGAACAAAGAAGACATTGACGTTACTTCTATTCTCCCAAACTTCTTAAATAACTAATGAAAAAACTCAAAAGTCTCACTTTTTTATGTGCTTTAGTTCTAGTAAGTGCTTGTAACGGGCGTTCTAGTGTGGCTTTTTCTTCTTCTAATGCCATTTCTTCAAACGATGATTCCATTCATGGTATTGTTTTTGATACGAGTTCAAGTAGCGATTCTAGTATTGCTAGTAGTTCTATTGAGACAAGTTCATCTAGTGAAGCTAGCTCCTCAAGTCAAATCATTTCATCTAGTGGGAATAGTTCTTCTTTAGAAGAATCTGTAATATATTATGACGGCTATTATTCTTCGCTTGTTTCTTGGCAAAATGGCGAAGATTTGAAAAGACAATTAAACGCCATCATGCGTGATGGCTACAGGCCTTTAACTTATACTAAATCAAACAAACAGAATTATGACACCAACATCCATGCTGATCATTCTAAGTATGACTTTGAATATTTGGATGTCATTTACAATAGTCAAAACATTTATAAAAATGAAACAAACAAAGGTTGGCAAAGAGAGCACGCGTGGTGCGCTTCCTTAATGTGTGGCTGTCCAACAGAAAGTGCGGTCTCATTTAAAGGAAGAGCAACCGATTTTCATAATCTCTTCGCTGCTGATGCATCAGGCAATCAGTCACGTGGTAATAAAAACTATGGATATGCCGAATTAAAAGAGCCATTAAAAGGTAATGGCGAAGATGGCTATTCATACGATGAAAAAACTTTTGAGCCAGGCAATATTGATAAAGGAAGATTGGCACGTGCCATATTTTATATGGCAACCATGTATATGAATGACGAAGTTGATACTAACAATGGCATCAATATGAAAGGTCTTCAAATTGTTGAAGAGCCAGTCTCTTATGTTCAAGGCAACAGTTGTGCTTTTGCGATTGGTAATCTTTCTGATTTACTTGAATGGAATAATAATTATGCGGTTGATTATTTGGAGATGCAACATAATATCACTGTTTATTCTGATAGTGATAATCCTGATGGCATTGCCCAAGGCAATCGTAACGCTTTTGTGGATTACCCTGGCCTTGTTGATTATGTCTATGGCAATAAAAAGAATCAGCCTGGATCTTTAAAAGATGTTGTTGCATCCGCTAGTTATTTACATTCAGAAGAAGATACTCTGTCTCATTATGCCATTAAACAAGCTAAGCGAGAATATGCCTATGGCGAGACTTTGATGCCGAGTGATTATACAGTCGTGGGAGTTCGAAAAGACTATTCATATACTGTTGAAACTGAGGATATTTTAAATTCATACGATAATCACACTTTCTTAGAAAGTGATGGTGAATCTGTTTCCGCAATTATCGCAACAATGATAAATGTTATTTCTTATCCAATTAATTTAAATCCAATGGGCCAATGCAATAATGCCGATTTAGTTTTAAACACAAGCGGTCTTGATAAAAAGAAACCAGAAGTGGATCAAAATGTCTCATATGGCGATGTTCCTTTCATTTTCAATTTCTCGACATCGTATCAAAATGTCGCAACTGATGGAATGACCATTAATAATATCAGCGCCGGTGGCATTACTCTTGGCAGCAATAATAGACCATTGGATAAATTAGTAATAACTACCAAAAACATATATACAATTGATCGTGCTTACATCAAAGCACAGGCAGGGAACGCCACTAGTTCTTATTCATTGAAGATTTATGTAGGCGATACAATTATTCACTCTGCAAGTGTCCAAGATAGCAAAGCATGGAACATTTGTGGCGCTAGCCTCAATGAACCATTAACTGGTCAAGTGTCATTTGTTTTTATGGGTAGAACATCTTTAAAAATCAATTCTATTGCCTTTAATGCCATTATCGCTTAAAATTAAGCGAACCTAGAAGACAAGTCTTCATATAAACTGCTTATAGCGAGTTTGGGGTGGTGGAAGCCAAACAGTAAGAATATGAAGGTATCCCTTCTTTGTATGATATCTGAACTAATAGTAAGAATCCGTTACTTCTACGATAAGAAGAAAGAAAGAGCTAAAGATTAATCTTTAGAACTAAGGTGGTACCGCGCTTAAGGCGTCCTTAGACGGGACGCTTTTATATTTAAAGGAGTTATTTATGGATTACAAAACAACACTCTTAATGAACAAATCCAATTTTGAAATGAGAGGTAATCTCAATCAAAAAGAACCTATTTTGGTAAAGAAATGGGAAGAAGAAAAAGTTTATGAAAACATGAACTTAAATCGCAAAGATGCAATAGAGTTTGTCCTTCATGATGGCCCTCCATACGCTAATGGCGATATGCACTGTGGTCATATGCTTAATCGTATCTTAAAAGATATGGTAATTAGATATAAAAACATGCAAGGTTATAAAACACCATTTGTTTTTGGCTGGGATACTCATGGTCTTCCAATTGAAAACATGGTCACCAAAAGTGGTGTTGATCGTAAAACTACTCCGTTAACCGAATTCAGACAAAAATGTGAAGAATATGCTTTAACGCAAGTGGCTAAGCAAAAGGAACAAATTAAACGTTTAGGCCTTTTAGGTGATTTTAATAATCCATATTTAACACTCAAGAAAGATTATGAAGCAAAACAAATTGAAGTTTTCTCTTCAATGGCGCTTCAAGGTCTTATTTACAAAGGTTTGAAACCAGTTTACTGGTCACCAAGTAGTGAATCTGCTCTAGCAGAAGCTGAAATTGAGTATGCTGATGTATTATCTCATTCTATTTATGTAGCATTCCCAGTAAAAGATGGCGAAGGTGTTGTTAGTCAAGATGCTAGATTAGTTATTTGGACAACAACTCCATGGACATTACCTGCTAACTTAGCGATTTCCGCTCATCCTGATTTTATTTATGGTGAGTACGATACAAATCTTGGAAAATTGGTTTTCTTGGAAGAATTTGCCGATAAGCTCAAAGAAGAATTAGGCTTAGAAAAATGTAATCTTTTAAAGAAATTCAAAGGATCTGATTTAGAGTTTGTTGTTTGCAAACACCCATTCTATGATCGTGATTCTTTGGTAATTGTTGGCACCCATGTAACTAATGATGCTGGTACTGGCTTAGTCCATACTGCTCCAGGACACGGTGTTGAAGACTATCAAGTTTGTTTGAAATATCCAGGCAGAGGTCTAGATCCATATTGCCCTGTTGATGAACATGGTAAATTAATGAAAGGAACTGGTGAAAGACTAGAAGGCCTTTTCTATGAAAAGGCAAATGATGTTGTTTTAGAAATATTAACTGAAAACAATGCTCTTTTAAAACACTCAACATTCACCCATAGTTATCCACATGACTGGAGAACTAAAAAGCCATTAATCTTTAGAGCGACTAAACAATGGTTCTGTTCTATCGAACCAATTAGAGAAAAATTATTAAACGAAATTCATCGCGTTAAATGGTACCCATCATGGGGTGAAACAAGAATGGTTAATATGATTAAAGACCGTGCTGACTGGTGTATTTCTCGTCAAAGAGCGTGGGGTGTCCCAATTCCAATCTTCTATGCCGAAGATGAAACCCCAATTATCGATGAAAAAGTCTTTAAACACGTTGCAGATTTATTTAGACAATTCGGTAGTAATATTTGGTATGAAAAAGAAGCAAAGGATTTATTACCAGATGGTTACACTAATCCACATTCACCAAATGGTAAGTTTACAAAAGAAAAAGACATTATGGATGTCTGGTTTGATAGCGGCTCATCTTGGGAAGGCGTTTTGAACAATAGAGGCATCAAATATCCAAGTGATTTATATTTAGAAGGTAGCGATCAATATCGTGGTTGGTTTAACTCTTCTTTAATCCTTTCAGTTGCAACTCATGGCGTTGCCCCATATCAAAGTGTGGTTTCTCATGGTTGGGTATTAGATGAACATGGAGAGCAAATGCACAAATCAAAAGGCAATGGTGTAGATCCAACAAAGATTGCCAATGTTTATGGTGCGGATATTTTAAGGCTTTGGGTTGCTAGTGTTGACTATCAGCAAGATGTCCGTATTGGTGAAAATCTAATTAAACAAGTCGCTGATCAATACCGTAAGATTCGTAATACATTAAAGTTCATCTCCTGGAATTTAGTTGATTATTCTCCAAAGGAGAATGTTGAGCAATTCGAAAAGGTTGATGAATACATTTTAGAAAGCCTCAATCTTTTAGTGAAAAATGTTATCGAAGACTTTGATAATTACAACTTCTCCGATGCTATCAGTCAGATTATGACTTTCATGTCTACAGATTTGTCTAGTTTCTATTTGGATATTAATAAAGACGTTTTGTATTGTGAAAAGAAAGATTCTTTAAGAAGAAGACAGGCTCAATATGTTTTATACAAAGTGGGCGAAACTTTGCTTGCTTTATTAAATCCAATTCTTCCATTTACAATGGATGAATTCAATTTAAATATGCCTGGTGAAAGAAAAGTTAATCCTCAATACTTAGATTATCCAAAAGCCGGTCCAGTTAATGAGGCAGTTTTAAAAGAATACGAGACATTTAAGTTATTGAGAGATGATGTCTTAAAAGCATTAGAAGACGCAAGAAATAACAAAGTTATTGGTTCTGCTCAAGAAGCATTTGTCTCAATTAAATTCAATAACGAAGAATTGAGAAAACTATTCATTTCCTTCTCTGAAAACCTTAGAAATCAAGCTTTTGTGGTGAGTGAAATCAAAGAAGAAGATAATGATGGTAGTGATTATAAAAATACCAAAATTAAAGTTACCCATCATACCGGTCATTTCTGTGAAAGATGCTGGAATTATGAAAGTGATGCAGTTTTACAAGAAGATGGCACCTATTTATGTCATAGATGTAATGAGGTAGTTAAGTAATGAAAGCTAAAATAATTTCCCTTTTTAAATGGTTTTATGAGTCGTTCATCTGGCTTTTCATTATCTTTTTAGCCATCGATATCATATCTAAACAAATCATCATGAATGCAGGCGCTACTGAAGGTGGCTTAATTGCAGATTGGGGTTTTGTAAGAATTAGATACGTATTAAATCCTAATGCTGCTTTTGGGTTTGGAGCTGACAATCCAACGGTTAGTAGAATCATTTATTTGGTTGTAGCTTCAGTTATTTCCATTGGCATTATTGCAGCATTAATCATCAAAAGAAAAAGCATGAAACTATATGTGAGAGCATGCTTGGTATTAGTGATAACAGGCGCTCTTGGAAATATGATAGATCGTATCTTTTATGCGAGTACAAATTATGCTGTAGTGGACTGGATTGATTTCTATTGGTTCTGGGGCTATAACTTCAATATTGCTGACTCATGTGTCGTTGTCGCGGCTTTCATGCTTATTATTTACGTCATTGTATTAGAGGTTAAAGACGCAAAAGCAAAATCTGCTAAAGAAAAGGTGCAAACAAAGCAGCTTTCTAAAACAGAAATGGAACGTCTTGAAAACGTAAATAAAGACGACGAGAAGGCTACAGAATCAAAAGAAGAGAATTAGAATATATGAAATATATCGTTTCTTTTAAAGAGAGTGGTGAAAGGCTAGACAAAGCAGTTGCCTTATTAGACAACAATCTTTCACGTTCTTTTATCGCTAAGCTTTTAAAAGATGGAAAAATTCTAATAAATGGTCAAGTTCAAAAGGCATCGTTTAAGGTTAAAGAAAACGATGAAATTTTGATTGAAGAAGTTGAGGATACCAAAGCCGATATTAAGGAAGAAGACATTCCTTTGGATATCATTTATGAAGACGACGATATTCTGATTATTAATAAACCTCAGGGGATGGTTGTTCACCCTGCAAATGGACATTATTCTGGAACTTTGGTGAATGCTTTGATGTTCATGGAAGACTCTCTTTCCTCCATTAACGGTGTTGTTCGTCCTGGTATTGTTCATCGTATTGATAAAGATACTTCTGGTTTGCTTTGTGTTGCTAAAAATGACAACGCGCATCATTTTTTAGCCGATCAACTCAAAGATCACACAATGTCTAGAGAATACATCGCTCTTGTCCGTGGTGTTATTAATGAAAATAGTGGCACGATTGATATGCCAATCGGACGCGATAAAAAAGATCGTCAAAAAATGGGAATCGATAAAGAAGGAAAACCTGCAACTACTCATTTCCAAGTTTTGGAACGTTTCGCTAGCCATACTTTAGTAAAATGTCAATTAGTCTCAGGCCGTACTCATCAAATACGCGTTCATATGTCTGCGATTAATCATCCAGTCGAAGGTGATCCTCTCTATGCCGGCAGAAACTTTGATAAATTATATAAAAACGGTCAATTGTTGACCGCTTATAAGTTGAGACTCATTCATCCTTCCACTAAGAAGGAAATGATTTTTGAAATCGAATTACCAGATTATTTCAAAGAAATACTTAACGAACTACGAAAGTGACGTCATCACTTCTTTATAGTTTGCAAAATGGACTTTAGCGATTTTATTAAATTCATCAAGTCCATATTTTTTTATAAATTTGCCACAAAATGTTTGTACATTTGAACCTGCACCAAACGGGAACTTCATTTGATATTTCTTTTCTAATTTATCTTTTTCCAAGAGGAAAGCATATCTAGCAATCACACTTGCTAAAGCCACGCAAGGGTAATACGATTCGCCTTTTGTTTTAAAAACAATGTTAATGACTTTTTGTTCGTTTGGGTCATTTAAATAAGAAAAATATTTACTCTCCGCGACAAATTGATCTACAAAGATGTTTCTTGTATCGGGGAATTTTTTAAACAAGTTCAGTAAAGCGCGATTATGCATCTTTGCCTTTATGGAATTAAGATTTTCACCCTGCGCAATTAATTCGTTATAGTGTTCATTATCTAAAGTTAATCTAGAAACAAAAAATTTCTTTAGAAGGAGTGGGGCAATTTCTCTAATTTTTTCATCGGTTAATTTCTTTGAATCTTTAACTCCAAACTCATCGAGCATTTTTAAATCTCTGCCTCTGACAAATGCAGCGACAACTGTGACAGGAAGCAAAAAATCGCCAACACCGACTTCGTCGCTACCAATTTGGTTCTCTTTACATAACCATCCTTTGCGAATGATTGATTCCGCCTTTTTAACTTCTGCATCCTCTTGCCATTTTTTTGCTTCTTTTAAGGCGTTAGGACCAGAAAATACGACTTTGTTTTTGCCCTTTTTATCTTCGAAAATGGTAATGGAGATACCGGAATAATTCGCTTGAAAGATTACATAAGTCCCATTGTTAAGTTTTTGATACGCCAAATAATAGCCAATGATTTCATCGACTTGTTTCTTATCAATTGCAAACGAGACGTTTTCTTTATCCATATCAAAATGATAGCACATTATAAGAAACTCTTAATTAAAACTTTTTTAAATTAAATGTCTTATTCAACACATTCGCTATTTATGTGCTAATATAGTGTTGCTATGCAAAACATCTATGAGACATTTGAATTCGATGCAATTAAGGAGCATTTGCACGAATACGCTAAAACCGAACTAGCTAAAGTTTATATTGACGAACTTACTATGCTTGAAAGTTCAAACGCAGTTAGTGATGCTTTAGAGGACTTAAAAGAAATCAGTTCTGTTATTATTAGATTTGGTCCTTTACCTATAGGTAATTCTGCTAATGCGCTTGTTTTGATTGATTTAGCCAAGAAAACTGGTTTATTAACACCACGCGATTTGCATTTAATTGCCGAGGATGTTTTAACAATTGTCAAAATTTCAGCCTATCTTAAAAAAGTCGGCAGTGGTTATCCACGAATAAACGAACTTGCTAATCAATTCATTGATTTATCAAATTTAGAAAAAGAAATACATCGAGTAATTACTAATGCCTTAGCCGTTAGCGATCATGCTTCACCGGAGCTTTTTGAAATTCGTCACAAACTTAAAAAAGTTGAGACAACATTACAATCTAAAATTGCTTCATTAGCATTTACATATGGTAAATATCTTAATGATGACAATGTGACCATCAGAGATGGACACTTTGTCTTACCGGTAAAAACTGTTGAAAAGAGTAGAGTTCCTGGCATTGTTTACGATGTTTCCGATAGTGGCAATACAACTTTTATTGAACCATTAGAAATTGTACAAATAAATAACGAAATAACTGCATTAAAGGTGCAAGAAAACGATGAAATCCGTCGTATTTTGAAAGCTTTAACCGCTTTGGTGCTTTTACAAGAAGGAGAAATCATTAACAATAATAAAATTATTGCAAAATTAGATTTCTTATCTGCTAAAGCGATGTACGGCAAAGAAATTGATGGCGAAATAGTGGAAATTAGTAATCATCAAATGGTAGAACTAATTGATGCTCGTCATCCATTAATTGATTCTAGAAAAGTTGTTGCTAATTCTTTCTTATTAACTGAAGATCAACCAATTATTATTATTTCTGGTCCTAACGCCGGTGGTAAAACTGTTTCATTGAAGACTGTAGGCTTACTAGTTCTTATGAATCAATGTGGTCTCATGTTACCAGTCAGAAAAGGCAAGCTCGGTTATTTTAAACATATATTCATCGATATTGGTGATAACCAATCTTTGAGTGATAATTTATCCACTTTCTCTGCCCATATTAGTCAAATTGGAGAAATTATTCATGCGGTTGGTGGTAAGGATTTAGTGCTTCTTGATGAGCTTGGTACTGGTACTGATCCAAAAGAAGGCGAAGCTCTAGCGGTGGAAGTGACCAAACATTTAGAAAACAAGCATGCCCTTGCAATGATTTCTTCTCACTTTGCGGCCATGAAAGAATATGCTTTCTTATCTAAAAATATCGCTAATGCATCAATGATATTTGACGAAGAAAATCTTTTGCCAACGTATCGTTTTAAACAAGGTGTTCCAGGAAAAAGCTATGCTTTGGAAGTTGCAGCAAGATATGGCATCGATGAAAAAATAGTTAAAAACGCTAAAGATTTTTTGAAAGAAAATTCTAATAGTTCATCACAAGAGCTCCTTGATATTTTGCAAAAGAAAATCGAAGAAGCAACAAAGCTTCAAGATGAACTTGCTAGAAAAGAAATTGAACTAGAAGAACGAGATAAAAAGCTCACTAACGATGGGCAAATCTTTGAGTCTAAAAAAGAAAACATGCTCAAGGATGTAAAAGAAGAAAAAGCTGAGCTTATTGAAAATGCTAAAAAAGAAATTTCTGACATTATTTCCAAAATGCATAATTCTGATATGCGAGTCAGTGATGTTATTGCTCTAAAAAAAGAACTTGAAGAACTTGAAGATCAACAAGAGGAAGAACTATTTAACGAACAAATTGAAGTTGATGATTTCGTGACTATTCCAAGTATGAATATTGCCGGAAAAGTGACAAGAATTAAAGGAAGTAAAGCCCATATTATTTCTGATTCCGGTTTGTCTTTTGATGTCAGCGTTAACAAACTTCACAAAGTGAATAAACCAAAAGTTGGAAATTCAAAAGTTAGAACTACTAATTATGATTTGGCTATTAATACTAAGGTGGGTTTGGAATTAAATTTAATTGGTATGCATATTGATGAGGCAAGAACTGCCTTGATTAAATATCTAGACAATTGTCGCTTGAAAAAATTATCACAGGTGAGAATCATTCACGGCTTTGGTAGTGGTGCTCTTCGTAAAATGGTGAGAGATTATTTAACCAGCCAAAAAGATTTGACCTTTAGAGCTGGTGGAGAATATGAAGGTGGCGGCGGTTGCACTGTCGTGATTTGGCAATGAAAGAAAGAATCAAAGTCTGCATTGATAATTTGAAGCACCTTCCTGGTGTTTATTTAATGAATGATAAAAATGATAAAATCATCTATATTGGCAAAGCCAAAGACTTATATAAAAGAGTAAGCCAGTACTTTTTAAGACCGCAAGTAGGAAAAGTTGCGAAAATGGCTTTTGAAGCGGAATATTTTGAGACAATTATTACTAATAATGAGAAAGAAGCGTTGATTCTTGAAATGAATCTCATTCAGACTCATTATCCAAAATTCAATATTTTGCTTAAAGATGGTAGTCACTATCCATATATTGGCATCAAGAAAGCCGGCTACCCATATTTACAAATAAAAAGAAATACTAAGGATAAATCCTTTGACTATTTTGGCCCATTCCCTAGATCCACAAGTGCTTACGAAGCCATAGATTTATGCAATAAAATTTATCCACTAAGAAAATGTAACCACATTCCTAATAATGCTTGTCTTTATTATCATTTGGGACAATGCTTAGGGCCTTGTATCAATCAAATCACAAGTGAAGAAGAGAACAGAATTCGTGAAGACGTCAAATCATTTTTGCGTGGCAATAATGAAAGCGTTAAAGCGGAATTAACTAAAAAAATGTACAAAGCTAGTGAAGAATGCAATTATGAGACAGCAAAAGAGTATAAAAGTCTCATAGATTCCATTTCTCACATCAATATTCCACAAAATATGGAGGCTAATGACAAAAAAGACCGCGATATTTTTGCGTTCTCGTCAAGGAAAGGTTATTTATCATTGGCGGTTCTTTTGTTCCGCAGAGGCACGCTTTTGGATAAAAAAGTCTACATTGTTGAAGAGTTCGACAACAACGAAGAACAAGTCGCAGATTTATTATTACAGTTTTATCAAAACGTTCCATTACCTCAGGAAATTGTAATCAATAATGAGACAGTTGTGGATTTATTGAGTAATCTCATTGAGACAAATATCTATAGCGTTAGCAAAGGAAAATTGCATGATTTAGTGTTAACTGCTAAGCAGAATGCAAACAACGCTCTTGATGAATACTTCTTAAGTGCGAGGCTTGATACAGATAAATTAGCGTTGTTAGAGGAACTTGGCCGTATCATCAATATTGAGACACCTTTAAGAATAGAACTATTTGATAATTCACATCTACAAGGCTCTTCTCCTGTAGGAGCGGTTGTAGTTTTTATCAATGGTGAACCCGCAAAAAAACTATATCGCAAATATAAAATCGAGCACGAAGAGGCGAGAGATGATTTGAAATCAATGCAAGAAATTGTTTATCGCCGTTACGCAAGATTAAAAGAAGAAAATAAAGAAATGCCTAATTTAATTCTTGTTGATGGTGGACTTAATCAAATTATTGCCGCTGATAAATCATTAAAAGAAGTAGGGGTTAATATTAATCTTTTTGGTTTGGTCAAGAATAACAAACACCAAACAGCAGGATTAATGGATATCAACGGAAATGTCTTTGATATTGAAAATAAAAACATTTTCTTCATGCTCACCAGAATGCAAGATGAGGTACACCGCTTTGCTATTACATTTCATCAGTCATTGAGAAATAAATCTATGACAGTTTCTATTCTTGATGGTGTTAAGGGTCTCGGTCTAAAAAGAAGAGAACTCATTAACAAGGCTTATCCTGATATTGCACTTCTTAAAGAAGCAACAGTGGAAGAACTATCACAATTATTACCTAAAGATGTCGCAGAAGAATTGTACAATAAGTTACATTAAAACTTGCAAAACGTTATCCTTTTATTTAATATAATTAACGCTGGATATGCGCTTGTAGCTCAGTTGGATAGAGCAACAGCCTTCTAAGCTGTGGGTCAGGCGTTCGAGTCGCCTCAAGCGTACCATCTTAAAAAAATAAATACGATACGTTAAGTATCGTGTTTTTTTTCACTCAAAAAGACACCAAACAACATGAAACGACACTTTTTAGCAAATGCGAAATCTTAAAGTTTGCATCCCATATAGCGTGCTTTAGCGATTCCGTAATTTTTAATATAGTTCGACGTCTGTCACAAGAGTGATATGTTCGAAGTATGCGTTCGAGTGAAATTTCATAGACAAAGTAAAACCTCTCTAGTTGCCTAGGGAGGTCTTTTTTGCGTTCTGCCTATTTGTTAATTAAGATTCCAATCTTGCATTTGAATATAGTTTTTCTAACTTTGTAATCGACCGATGTTT
>JAKSVL010000011.1 GCA_024407995.1 Bacilli bacterium
TGTTTAAATGTTTTTGAAAAATATTCATTTGTAACTAATGTATTATGTCCATTTGGACATTCTAATGATATAATTGTATTTTTAATTTTTAATTTTGGTATTGAACTGCAATCTGGACAGGTGTAAAATGATCTTGTGTTATCTTCTATGAAGCGTCAATTTCTTATTTAGGCTTAGGCTTAAAGAATATGTCATCTTTAGGTGTTATCTTATCTGATAACCAACCAGAATTATTGACTAGCCCATACTTACTAATATTCCCATCAGTCGTTATCGCTTTAATTATGATTTCATTCAACTTATTCGGTAACGGATTAAGAGATGCGATTAACCCAAGTTTGAAAGGAGAAGACTAATGGAAAATAAAGAAATAGTATTATCCGTTAAGGACTTAAAAGTTAATTTCTCCACAGATAACGGGTACGTGCAAGCGGTTCGTGGTGTTTCCTTTGATTTATATAAAGGTGAAACATTATGTATTGTTGGTGAATCAGGCAGTGGTAAATCAGTTACATCTAAGACCATCATGGGTATTTTATCCGCGAATGGTCGTATTGCTTCTGGTTCTATCATGTATGAAGGCGAAGATTTAACCAAAGTCTCTGAAGATGAATTCCATCGTATCAGAGGCCATAAAATTGGTATGATCTTCCAAGATCCTTTATCTTCTTTAAATCCTATTATGAGAATCGGCAAACAAATTACCGAGGCTATGCTTTTGAACGGCAATCATTTAAAGAAGATGAGAAAGGATTTAACTGCGACAGAATTCGTGGCATACAAGAATGCTATTACTGAATACAATAGTGAACTTAACAAAGCCAAAGAAGCTGTTAAATTCTTAAAGAGTGAAAAGAAAAAAGAAATTGAAAGAGTAAAGAATGTTGCTAAAAACGAAAGCAGTGGTCGCCTTTATGCTTTAAAACAAGACTATGGTCTAGAAAAAGTAACTATTAAACATAAATATAGCAATATGCTTGCCGAAGAAGGCGCTGATGTTGAAGCGTTAAAAGCGGAACAAGCACAAGCCTTAAAAGAAGCACAAGAAAGATATAATGCTGCAAAATCACAAATTATTGCTGAGGCTAAGAGCAAACATGCTTCTAATAAAGAACAATTAGCCACCATTAAAGCAGAATTCGATGAAAAGATTTCTAGTGCAAAATCAGAGAATGCTACAAATAAGCAAGAATTAAAAGCCAAATATAAACCACTCATTGCCGAAGCAAAAGCCAAATATTTAGCCAAGGATAAAGAGGCTAAAATTGAAGTCGCTAACGCAAAAGCGGGATATAAACAAGCATATCTTGATGCTGTAAATCAAAACAATGCTTCTATCGATGAAATTGTTAATGAAAAGCTTCAAAAAATTGAAGAAATTAAAAATAGTGATACTGATGAAGCGATTAAACAATCAAAGATTATTGATATTTCCAGCGAATACGAAGCAAAGATTAATGATGTTAAGAAAGAAGTAGCTCTTAAGAATGCTGAGGCTAAGAAGGAATATACTTCTAAGATTAAAATCACCAAAGCGGAAGCAAAAGAAAGCGCTCTCAAGATTATGGAAGAAGTCGGTATTCCTAATCCTGAAACCAGATTTAAACAATATCCATTTGAATTTTCTGGTGGTATGAGACAACGTATCGTTATCGCTATTGCTTTAACTGCTAACCCAGATATCTTAATTTGTGATGAACCAACAACTGCTTTGGACGTCACCATTCAAGCACAAATTCTTGAATTAATTAATAGACTAAAAGCAGAAAGACATATGACGTGTATCTTTATTACCCACGATTTAGGTGTTGTGGCAAATATGGCGGATCGTGTTGCTGTCATGTATGCAGGTAAGATTGTGGAATATGGTACTGAAGAAGAAATCTTCTATGATCCAAAGCATCCATATACTTGGGCTCTTCTTTCATCTATCCCAGATGTTGATAGCAAAGAAAGACTTGAAGCTATCCCAGGTACTCCACCAAACTTAATTTATCCACCAATTGGTGATGCCTTTGCGTTACGTAGTAAATATGCTATGAAGATTGACTTCAAGAAAGAGCCACCTCTTTTCAAAATCAGCGATACTCACTACGCCGCTACATGGTTATTAGATAAACGTGCTCCTAAAGTAGAAATGCCTTTAATCGTTAAAACACGTATTGA
Source organism: Bacilli bacterium (assembly GCA_024407995.1). Classification (GTDB taxonomy): domain Bacteria; phylum Bacillota_I; class Bacilli_A; order RFN20; family CAG-826; genus RUG14515. The sequence goes on from JAKSVL010000011.1 coordinate 2,167, forward strand.
AGCTTCTTTAGCCGCTAATAAAGCGAGAATGCAAGCGCAAAAAAATGAAGAGGAGGGCAAATAACTATGGCAAGAACAGTTACTTATCTTCCTGAATTAGTTGAAAACGATATTGAATTATCAGTTAGACACTTAAAGCAGTTCTTTAAGTTTGGTCATGGTAAGAATGCCTTTGTAACCAAAGCTGTTCACGATGTGAGCTTTGATATCAAAAAAGGTGAATGCTTTGGCCTTGTCGGTGAATCAGGATGTGGCAAAACAACCACAGGTCGTACTTTAATTAGATTATATAAGGCTACTTCTGGTTCTGTTTATTTCAAGGGCTATCGTATTGTCGCTGGCAATAGATGGAACGAAAAAGAAATTAAATGGAAAAAGATTAAATCTGACCGCAAAATCAAAGAATTGAAAGCGGAAATGCAAGAAAAGATTAAGAGTCTTGCTGATGAACAAGGCGATCCAGAAATCATTGCTAATGAAACTGCAAAAATTCAAGCAGCATACAATGCTCAAATTACTGAAATCAAAGATAATTTAGCAGCTTTAGTTTCTTCTGAAAAAGAAAAGATTGCACAACACAATTACGACAACAAACACGTTGATAAAAAATTAATGTCCAAGATGCAAATGATCTTCCAGGATCCAGTCGATTCTTTAGATCCACGTATGACTGTCCAAGACATCATTCAAGAAGGCCTTCATATTCAAGGGCAATACAACAAGTTTGAAAATTCACAAAAGGTCAAAGAAGCTTTAACAAAAGTTGGTTTATTACCAGAATATGCTTCTCGTTATCCTCATGAATTCTCTGGTGGTCAAAGGCAACGTATCGGTATTGCTAGAGCGCTTATTATGAATCCAGATTTCTTAATTTGCGATGAACCAATTTCCGCGTTGGACGTCTCCATTAGAGCGCAGATCATTAACTTATTGAATAACTTAAAAGAAGAAATGGGCTTAACAATTATGTTTATCGCTCATGACCTCTCTGTTGTTAAGTACTTCTGCGATAGAATCGCTGTTATGTATTTTGGTAACATCGTTGAATTAGCAAGTAGTGATGAATTATTTGCCCATCCATTGCATCCATATACAAGAGCATTGTTATCCGCGATTCCAAAGCCAGATCCATTAAGTGAAAAGGTCAGAAAGAGATTTGTTTATAAGCCACAAGAAGAACATGACTATAGCAAAGAAGGACCAAAACTCACAGAAATCATTCCTGGCCACTTTGTTCTCGCAAATAGTGAAGAACTTGAAAAATATCGCCAAGAAATCAATGGCAAAGATAAAAAAATAGTTAAGATGTGATAGTGTTTCGCATCATAATTAGATAAAAGATAACGTAATTCACGCGTTGTCTTTTTTCATTATGTACGCGCACATTATTTAACTAAATCGCATGATAGTCATATTATTTATTATTAATATGTCTTTATATTGATATATAGGATATTTGCATATTTATTTTGAGTTGTATTCGATTTGAAACAACATATGCAATTTGTCGTGAAAGGAAAACAATATGAAGAAAAAATTATTAATTCCAGTTTTTCTCGGCGCGTTAGCTTTACCTTTAGCCTTACAACAAGGCGCACAAGGAATGGAAGCTCAAATGTTTGGCGAAGCAAACAATAAGAATGATTATGTTGCTTATGCTTCAAAAATTGGTGCTCAAATTGCGGATGAAGGTTTCGTTCTCTTAAAGAATGATGGCTTCTTACCAATGAACACTGAAGGTGCAAAAGTTTCTATTACAAGTAAAGGCTCAGCCAACTTCGTCAGAGGCGGAACAGGTTCTGGTGGTGGTAACGTTGATAGCAGCGTTAAATCCTACAGCATTCAATCATCTTTAGAAGAAGTTGGATGTCAAATTAACCCAACATTAGTTTCCTTCTATAGCAATAGTAGCAAATCTGGCAGCGGTAGAAGTGATGCTAACCCAAATAAGTGGGATGGTGTTAACTATTCAACAATTGGTGAAACTCCAATGAGTTCATATTCTGCAACAGAATTGAATTCTATGGACGAATACAATGATGCCATTATTTTCCTTATTACTCGTCAAGGTAGTGAAGGTTGTGACTTAAAGACATGTGATGCTCGTGATAGCACAAGCGATCCAGTTTCTGATAGACACGCTCTCGAACTTTCCAATAATGAAGAAGCTTTATTCGAAGAAGTCAAGAAACACACAGATCACGTTATCGTGGTAGTTAACTCCAGTAACGTTTTCGAATGTGGCCGTTTCGAAGATGATGATAAAGTTTCTGCAGTTTTATGGATTGGTAACCCAGGTGACGTTGGTCCTGGTGCTCTTGGCAGAATCATTTCTGGTCAAGTCAACCCATCAGGTCATACTGTTGATACATGGGCTAGAGATTTCTCTAAAGATCCAACATGGCAAAACTTTGCCGACAATGCTCAAACAAACAAAACAACAGACGCAAGTGGTAACCCAACTTATGCAGCACAAGACACAATGTTCAATGCTGATGGTACACCAGTTATGTGTTTCGGTTCTGATAAGAGCTACAACGACCACAGCAAACCAAACTGGGCCGACGAAAAGAACAAAGTCGTTAAGGGTGGCTTAAATGGTGTCAGACCATCAGCCTATGTCTCTTACGAAGAAGGTATCTATTACGATTATCGTTATTACGAAACAAAGTATGACGATATGAAGGCTAATAACGAATCTGCAGCCGATGATTGGTATGAAGGCGAAAGTGGTGTTGTTTATCCATTTGGTTATGGCTTAAGCTACACAACATTCACACAAGAAGTTGTTTCTACAAACCTTCCAAGCAAAGCGCTTACTAACCCAGACACTAAGGTTGAAGTGAAAGTTAAAGTCACAAATACCGGTGATGTTGCTGGTAAAGAAGTTGCTCAACTTTATTTCCGCGCTCCATATGAAGCCGGTGGTATTGAAAAAGCCAGTAAAGTTCTCTGTGCGTTTGCTAAGACAGATATCTTAGAACCAGGTGAATCACAAGAACTCGATTTAGAATTCTATTTACAAGATGTTGCTAACTATGACTTCACCGATGCAAACGGTAATGGTTTCATGGGTTATGAATTAGATGGTGGCAATTACGAACTCGTTCTTGGTAAGAATGCTCACGAAGAACTTGATCAAATCGAATTCCAAATCAGAAAGAGTGGTTTCAAATATTCTATTGACCGTTATACAGGCAATACAGTTGAAAACCGTTTCACTAATAATGGTTTCTTCAGCAGTCTTCCAGGTGAAGATGATATTGAATTCACACAAATGTCTCGTGCAAATTTCGAAGAATCATTCCCAACACACCCAACACTTGAAGATAGAACTTTAGGTGAAAATAGCCGTGTCGAAGAATTCTACACACACGAATTCACATTGGCAGATATCGATGTTGAAACAACATATGAATATATGCCAGTTAAAGCTTATAAGACAAAAGAAGACATCGAAGCATTAGGTTGGACACAAGCCGCTGATACTTCTGGTGAAGTCACTATTAAGCTCACAGACTTATTAAATACAGATATGGATGATCCAATTTGGAAAGATTTTATGGATCAAATGACATATTCTGAAATGCTTTCATTCGTTTCTGGTGGTGGTACACACAATCCTGCTATCTCTAGATTTGCCAAAGAAAGCACAGGCGATAGCGATGGCCCACAAAGATTCAAAATCATGTGGTGGACATCTGCTCCTATCACTGCTGCAACATACAACGTTGAATTAGCAAGAAAACAAGGCGAATGCGTTGGTATGGAAGGCAAAATCCAAGGTACACAAGGTTGGGCTGGCCCAGCTGTCAATATTCACCGTTCTCCATTCGGTGGCAGAAACTTCGAATATTATTCAGCCGATCCATTCTTAACTGGACGTATTGCTGGTAGAGTCGTTTCCGGCGCTACTGATCGTGGTGTTTACTGCTTCTTCAAACACTTTGCAGTCAACGATCAAGAAAAAGGACGTGAGGGTGTCTCCGCTTTCGTTAACGAACAAGCTCTCCGTGAAATTTATCTCAAAGCTTTCCAACTTCCAATCCAAGAAGGTAAAGCATTAGGCATCATGTCTTCCTATAACCGTTTAGGTTTAATGGAAACAGCTGCTTCTTATCCATTATTAACAGAAGTCTTAAGAAATGAATGGGGCTTCAAAGGTTCTATCATTTCCGATATGACTCACCATAGCAATAGTTCACACAATAGAAATTGCTATGAAAACATTAATAACCGTTTATTAGCTGGTTGTAACCAACAATTAGATGGTTCTAGCTTCGCCAGCGATATGAATGCTACATGGGATGCCGAACTCGGTTGCCCAACCTTCAAACACGAAGGCGATATCTATGAATCATATTCATGGTGGTATGCTGTCAGAACTATGGCACAACAATGTATCTGGATGAATGCTCGCTCTAGCAAATATGTGAGCAGCTTCACATCTCCACTTGAAGGCTTAGTTATCTCCGGTGCTAACGAAATGAATCAATACGTTGTGAGATCTGGCGAAGATATTGATATTGAAATTTCATTACCAGATGAATACAAAGAACAAACCATTTCCTCTGCTGAAATGAGTATTGATCCATTCACTCCATTACCAGAAGGCTTAACATTTGCTGATAACCACATCACTGGTAAAGTTGAAGGCGTTGCCAATAAATCAATCCACGTTTTAGTTGATATGAATCTTGGTGATGGTACAACAGCTACTGCTGGAAATAGCTTTGAACTCATCGTTCTTGCCAATACTCCAGATGATGGTAAAAAAGAAGAAAGCAAGAAAGGTTGCTTTGGAAGCGCTACTGCACTTTCATCAATGTTTATCACTTTGATGGCCGCCGGTGTTGGCACTCTTCTTCTTAAAAGAAGAAAAGAAGACTAATAAGTCCTCTGTAAATTAATCAAAATGGTGGTATCCATGAAGGATACCCCTTTTTGTTTACTTGCGTATTAATGAAATAAATTTAGCAAAATCGCAATATTGTCATATTATTTATTAACTAAATAATTTTGAATATATGTATAAGACATATTGTATATTTGTATTTTTGATGTGTTGAAGGTTTTGGCCCGAGTATCATTTAAGACGGTGTACTCGAATAGAGACACCCAATATCTATACAATGTGACGAGAAAGGAAAACAATATGAACAAAAAAACATTTTTGCCTATTGCCTTTGCTACCTTATTACTTACAGCTTGCCAAGCCGGCGGTCAATCCATGGACAGACTTGCTCCACAAAACGCTTTCATTGGCGACAAGAGTAATTTGCAACAAAAGGAATTGGCACTCAACGTTCAAATTGCTGAAGAAGGTTTCGTTCTCTTAAAGAACAAAGACAATATGCTTCCATTCGGCAATGACGTCAAAAACATCTCCGTGTTCGGCAAAACAAGTATTAACCTTGCTTACAACGGTGGTGGTTCCGGTGGTGGTGGTTCCGGTGGTACAAACCTCCAAACATCATTAGAAAATGCTGGATTCACATTAAACCCAACATTAACAAGCTTCTACAAGGACAACAACAAGTCCGGTAAAGGTCCATCAGTCAGTACAGGTAACTACTCCAGTACTGGTTACAACCAAATCGGCGAAACTCCTGCAAGCAGCTACACAGATGATGTCAAAGCATCATTCTCCCAATACAATGACGCAGCAATCATCGTTATCGCTCGTTGGGGAACAGAAGGTGCTGATGAAAAGACATGTGACGCAAGAGATTTCGACGCAGATGGCTTCTCAGAGAGACACTATCTCGAATTATCCAAGAACGAAGAAGCAATGTTCGAAATGGTTAAAGAAAACTTCGACAACATCGTAGTTATCATTAACTCAGGTAACGTCTTCCAATGCGACAAATTCGCAGAAGATGACCAAATCTCTGCAGTTCTCTGGATCGGTACTCCAGGTCAAGATGGTACAAAAGCAGTTGGCTCAATTTTAAACGGCACAGTCAACCCATCTGGTAGAACAGTTGATACATGGGCTCGTGACTTCACACAAGATCCAACATATCAAAACTTCGCAGACAACAGCCAAACAAATTTACAAGAAATTAATGGCGAAAAATGTTATTTACCAAATGACACAATGCTCGACGAAAATGGCGTCCCAATCATGTCATTAGGTACAGACAAAAACTACAACAATAAACAATCCCCACGTTGGGAAGGTGATGGTTCCGTCTTCGGTATCACAAAATTCCCAGGTGGCACTGCTACTGGTGAAGAATATAAGATCGTTAAAGGTGGCTTAAACGGCGTTAAACCTGCATCTTATGTTTCTTACGAAGAAGGCATCTATGTTGACTACAGATACTATGAAACAGTCTACCAAGACATGTTAAAGTCAAATAAAAATGCCGCTGAAGATTGGTACAATGGTGCAAATGACACTGGTACAGGTGTTATCTTCCCATTCGGTTATGGCTTAAGCTATACAACCTTCAGTCAAAAGATTGTTAACATGAACTATGCAGAAGGTTCAGTGTTAAATGAAACAACAAAAGTTCTCGAAGTCGAAGTCGAAGTTGAAAATACTGGCGACGTCGCTGGTAAAGAAGTTGTTCAACTTTATTGGAAGGCTCCATACTTCAAGAACGAAATTGAAAAAGCTGATCACGTTTTATGCGCATTTGGCAAAACTCAAATTCTTGAACCAGGTGAAAAAGAAACAGTTAAATTAAATTTCTACCTCCAAGATGTTGCTAACTACGACTATATAGACGCAAATAAGAACGGATTCAAAGGCTACGAATTAGATGGTGGCGATTACGAATTATTACTCGCGAAAGACGCTCACGAAATCATTGAATCCAAGAAATTCCAAGTTCAATCTAACGGCATTAAATACGAAACAGACCGTTATACAGGTCACAAAGTTGAAAACCGTTTCACCGACAGAGGTTTCTACAACTCATTACCAGATGAAAACGATATCGAATTCACTCATATGAGCCGTGCTAACTTCGAAGAAACATTCCCAACTCATCCAACAATCGAAGACCGTAAGGTCAAAGCTAACAGCCGTGTTGAAGAATTCTTAACACACGAATTCACACTTGCTGATATCGATGTTGAAACTACATTTGAATACGTCCCAGAAGGCGCCCACAAGACCAAAGAAGATATCGAGGCCTTAGGTTGGGAACAACAAGAAACAAAACTTTCTCAATCTCAACGTATTCAACTCTCTGAAATGAAGAATATCCCACAAGATGATCCAAAGTGGGTCGAATTCCTCAACCAATTCACATATGCAGAAATGGAAAACTTCGTTGCCAATGGTAACTTCTCCAATCCAAGCATGAGTGAAATTGGCAAATCAAGCACAAGAGACTCCGATGGTCCAAACGTTTGGCACGGTATTCTCTGGGCTGGTGAACCAATCGTCGCTGCTACATTCAACTATGACTTAGTCTGGCAACGTGGCGACATGATCGGTTTAGAAGGTTCAAGCGGTAGCTGGGGCTGGTTAGGTTGTGGTTGTAACACACACCGTTCCCCATTCGGTGGCCGTAACTTCGAATATTTCGCAGCTGATCCATACTTAATGGGCAAAATGTGTGCCGCTACAGTTGGTGCTGCAACAGAAAAAGGCGTTTACTGCTACTTCAAACACTATGCAGTTAATGACCAAGAAAAAGGTCGTGAAGGTGTCTCTACATTCGTTAGTGAACAAGCTTTACGTGAAATCTACTTAAAATCCTTCCAAATGGCTTTCCAAGAAGGTAAATCAGTTGGCGTTATGTCTTCCTACAACCGTTTAGGTTTAATGGAAACAGCCGCTTCCTATCCATTATTAACAGAAGTTACTCGTGAAGAATGGGGCTTCCAAGGCACAGTTCTTTCCGATATGACTCACTCCGGTAACGGTAGTGTTAACTTCAAATGTTACGAAAACGTTAATAACCGTGTTCTTTCCGGTATGAACGTTAACTTAGACCAACGTGGTTTCGGTAGCTATATCGAAGCTGATTGGGATTCAGAAATGGGTTGCCCAACCTTCAAATACGAAGGTGACTACTATCCATCATATTCATGGTGGTACGCTGTCAGAAAGAGCGTTCGTGAACAACTCTGGATGTGTGCAAACTGTGGTCAATCAGAAGGACTTACAGCTCCAAATGAAGGTATCCTTGCTGATGCAAAATATGATTTAAGAGTTGGCGAAGCTGTCAATATCGAAATCGGTCTTGATGGTCTTTCAGGCGAATTATCAATCGACAAAAAAACACCATTACCAGCAGGATTAACACTCAATAATGGAGTCATCTCTGGTACACCAGAAAAAGACTGCATGGTCGATATCAACGTCCTCCTCACTGATGGAAGTAGCGTTTCCGGCAAGATCATCAGATTGGAAATCTTACCAGAACTCGGTACACCAGGTGCAGCCGAGAAAAATAAGAAGAAAGGCTGCTTTGGTGAAGTTGGCACAACAGTTGCTATTATCGCAGTATTAGGCTTTGCTCTCTGTGGCCTTGTTGCTATCAAGAGCTTACGCAAAAAAGAAGAAAGATAATCAAAATCTTTCACTCTTCCAAAATTAACAAATGGATATGGCTCCTACGGGTTTTCTCCTAGGAGCCATTCTCCATAAAATAATAAATAATTTGTAATTTTAGAAATGAGGTATTAATTATGAGAAAAATTGCAAAAACATTCGTCCTTGCTGGCATGCTCTCTTTAACACTTGGTTTAGCTGCATGTGGTGGCGGTAGTGGCGAGAGTGATGGCCCTTCCGGTGGTGATCCAGAAGTTACATTCCGTCTCAACTACAAGAAAAACAGCGAAGAAGACGTTTTCAAAAAAGTCACTGTTAAAAAAGGCGAATGTGTTGAAGAACCAGAAGAAGAACCAGAACGTGAAGGTTTTATCTTTGATGGTTGGCATGATGACCAAGACAAAGACTCTGAATTCGACTTTGAAGAACCAATTTCAAAGAACACAAAAATCTTTGCCCACTGGTTAGCAAGATTAACTTGCACATTTGATTTGAACTATTCTGGTGCTCCAGCTCCAACTACACAAGAAGTTATTCAAAAAGAAGCCGCTAAGAGACCAGAAGATCCAACACGTGATGGCTATTCATTCGTTGGTTGGGTTGTCGATAAAGAAACTCAAAAAGAATTCTTTGACTTCACACGTCCATTCAGTGAAGATGTTACTCTTTATGCAAAATGGGGTACTCAAGGTTCCGCAAAAGCATATAGATTCGAAGCCGAATACTGTGATGTCATCACAAAAGGTATGGGCTTAGGTGGCGCTACTTATTCTGGTGGCCAAAGAGGTAAAGGCTTAATTCAAGAAAACGATGAAAATGGCCAACTCAAAGCTTCAAATGGTTACTTTGTCCACTTCCTTTATGTTGAAGGTTGTACTTTAACATTCGAAATTAATGCTGATGCCGCTGGTACAGCAAAAATCGACATGCGTTTATCCGCTGAATACAAAGAATCATTCAAAATCAATTCTACAGGCTCAAATGGTGCTTCTAAATACACCATCAAAGTGAACGATCAATCCATTGATTACGGTACAATCGAATTCACAAATGTTCCTAAGCAAGGTGAAGGATGGAAAGAATTTGCTGACTATCCATTAACCGCAAGTGTTGAATTAAAACAAGGCAAAAACGTTATTGATATGGTTACAGATAACGCAGATCTTTTATATGGTACTGCTCAAGCAACCGCTCCAATGATTGACTGCTTAACAATCGAAACAGCACAAACTCTTACATGGGCAAATGCTAAAGGTTCACAAATCTTATAATTGAGGAAAAACCCATGAATGCTTTCAAAAAATTATTGAAAACAAAGAAGGTTGTTGCTTGGGGCATTTCCACTCTCGCTCTTTTGACATTTGTTGTCGTTGCTAACATTCTTGCAACTAACACATTTGCTGATTTAATCAATGGCGTTCTCGGTGGTGATAGAGCTATTATCGACCAAGAAAATAAATATAGACTCTATACTCCAGACTTTGAAAGTAAAGAAAAAGCCTATGAAAACGCTAATGAAGTCACTCAAAAGATTTGCGAAGAAGGTATGGTTTTATTAAAGAACGAAAATAACGCTCTTCCATTAGCCTCCGGAGCAAAAATCTCAATCTTTGGCAAAAACTCAGTCAATTTAGTTTATGGTGGTTCAGGTTCTGCTGCTCCAACACAAACCGTTCCTTCAAAAACTATTTACGATTCACTTACTGAAGCTGGATTTGAATGTAATCCAAAGTTAGAATCCTTTTACAAAGATTCTAGCCGTTCCGGTACTGGCCGTAGTGCTAACCCAAAAATGGAACACGGCGATAGTATCCCTCTTTTAAAAACAGGCGAAACTGAAATCGCAAAATACGGTTCTGATATAACTGGTTCCTATGCCGATTATAAAGATGCCGCAGTAGTCGTTTTCTCCCGTATCGCTGGTGAAAACTGGGACTTACCACGTGTCTCCGCTGATGGTGTTGCCGGACGTCACTATTTGGAATTAGACAATAACGAAAGAGACCTCCTTACACATATTTGTTCACAAGGATTCGGTCATGTTATCGTTTTGTTCAACGGTTCCAACAACATTGATATGGCATTCTTAAAATTGCCAAGTGACCCAGCTTATAACGATAAGATTGATGCTGCTATGATTATTGGTAGCCCAGGTGCTACTGGTATTATGGCATTAGGTAGAATTCTTAATGGTTCTGTCAATCCATCAGGTCACTTAACTGATACTGTTTATACACATTATGACCAAGACCCAACATGGCAAAACTTTGGTGATAATGCTACACACGAAACAGATTCTCCATATGGCGATGCTTATTTAGTCGATGGCGATATGAAACCTTATTTCTCCGTTGCATACGAAGAAGGTATCTATCTCGGTTATCGTTACTATGAATCTCGCTATGCTGAAATGGAAAAACATTCAGCAGGTTCTGGTGAAGCTTGGTATAACGAACATGTCTTATATCCGTTCGGATATGGCTTAAGCTATACAACCTTCACACAAGAAATCACAAACAAAGCAGCATTAGAAGGCGCTGCCCTCAATGCTAATGAAGACTTCACAATTGAAGTTAAAGTCAAAAATACTGGTACTAAAGCAGGTAAACAAGTTGTTCAAGTTTACGCTTCTGCTCCATATACTGCAGGCGAAATTGAAAAATCTGCTAAAGTTCTCGTTGGATTTGGCAAAACTAAAATCCTCGAACCAGATGGTGAAGAAACTCTCCAAATCACAGTTACTCCATACGATTTCGCTAGCTTTGATGATGAAGATAAGAATGAAAACGAATTCAAAGGTTATGAATTAGATGCCGGCGATTACAAATTCTACGTTGGTCCTGATGCACATACCGATTCTGATGTCGTTACTAAAAATCTTCCAAGCGATGCAAAATTTGAAAACGATCCAGTAACTGGCACAAAAGTTGAACCAGTCTTCTACCAAAACTACAAGGATGAAGTTGATTACTTGAATCAATTCCTCCAACAAAATCTTTCTCGTCAAGACTTTGAAGCTTCCTTCCCAGTCATGCCATCAGCAGAAGATTTAACCGTTAGTGATAAATTCATTAACAGATTATCTAAAACTGCTTCTGACAATCCAAATGAATATACTGAAATGCCAAGAACTGGCGCTAAAGTCACTATTCGTTTAGAAGAAATGTCTGGCCTTGAATATGATGATCCAAAATGGGAAGACTTCCTTGATCAAATGAAGTTTAAGAACATGCTCGATCTCTTCAATAAGGGTATGTATGCCACAGATAAGATTCAATCATTAGGCGTGCCAAAAACATTATCATGTGATGGTCCTACTGGTTTAGTCGCCTTCATGGGTACTCCAGAAGTCTATGGTACTTGCTATTATTGTTCAGAATGCTTGGTTGCTCAAACTTACAATATTGAATTAGCCGGAAAACAAGGCAACGCCATTGGTAATGAAGCTTTATTCGGTGACCAACGTCCAAACGGAAGTAACCTTCCATATACTGGTTGGTATTCTCCAGGCGTCAACTTACACCGTTCTCCATTCTCAGGACGTAATACAGAATATTACTCTGAAGATCCATTTATTTCCGGTAAGATGGCGGCAGTCGTCATTAGAGAATCACAAGCTAAAGGTGTCTATACCACAGTTAAACACTTTGCTCTTAACGAACAAGAAACACACCGTTCTGATAATGGTCAATGTTACTGGGTTAAAGAGCAAGCTATTCGTGAACTCTATCTCAAACCATTTGAAATTGCTATTAAAGAAGGTAAGAGCAGAGGTTTAATGTCATCCTTTACTCGTGTAGGCCTCCGTTGGTGTGGTGGTAGTTATCCACTCTTAACAACCGTTCTCCGTGATGAATGGGGATTCAAAGGTCTTGTTATTTGTGACTTCCATACCGATGCATATATGGACAGCAAACAAATGGCATATGCCGGTGGTGACTTAAACTTAACCGGTACTGCTTATTGGCAAACTGCTAAATCTAATGAAATCGAAGATGTGGTCATGCTTAGAAGAGCATCGCATAATATTCTCTATGCCTTAGCAAATTCTAACGCAATGAACCAAAGAATTCTTGGTTATAATCTCCCAATCTGGCAAGAACTTCTCTTTATTGGCGAAGGTGTTGTCGGTGCAGGATTCTTAGTATGGGGATTCTTGGTAATCTTCTTTGCCTTACGTGGCAAAAAAGAAACATCTGCTGAAGCAAACGATGAAGCTCCAACAGAACCAGCTCCAGCTGAAGAAAAAGCAGAATAGCTGATTAACAAAAAATGGAGAGGTTGTTATGACCTCTCCTTTTATTGTGTTTTAAGCGATTTAAGAAGGTTTTTTACTATTTATTAGGTATTTGCCTTCTTTTCTTTTCTTCGCGCGTCTACGCGCCTACTTACACGCATTTAAAATAGGATTTAAATTTTTAAGAATATCTTCTGTTAATAATTGATTTAATAAATAGTTAACTACATCCGCTGGTTGTCCATCATCTGTTAATGCAAATGTGGCATAATGGAGTTCTAAGTAATCTTTGTTGCCAATATTAGCGATGTAGGCTTTGAACCAAGGATTCTCAGCATTGAAATTATTGATTAAGAATAAATTATCAGATGTTTTTTCAATTTGGTTAAAAGTTAAAAACATATGTAATGTGCCACTGGAATAAACGACTACACGAAGATAAACAGCGCTTTTGAAATAATCTTTCGCGGTAATTTGTGAATCAACTGATATCATTTCAGCGGTTTCTTCATTTACTTTTAATCCAATTGGTTCACCCATTTTAAGAAGTTGCTCTTTAATGACTTGTAAATTCATATTTTTGCCTCACTTTATGCTCACTAATTATAGCATAAATTACTTTTATAAAAGTATGACCTTGTGTAAAATAATATGGATATGAAATTAAGTATTGTCATTCCATGCTATAACGAGGCTATTGATATTGTTAAAAATGTCCAAGTAGTCAAAAACTATCTTAACGATAAACAAATTTCCTATGAATTAATTTTAGTTAACGATGGTAGTAAAGATAACACTAAAGAAGTGATTGAATCTATTCCTGATGTCCTCGCTCTTTCATACGATAATAACCGTGGTAAAGGTGGGGCAATAAAATATGGCATAGAAGCTGCAACAGGCGACTATGTCTTATTTATGGATGCTGATTTATCTACAGATATATCTGCAATTGAAAAAGTCGTTGAGTTAGCACCTGACTACGATTTAATCATTGGTTCAAGACACGCTACTGGCAGTGTTATTAAGAAAAAGCAGCCTTTCTTAAGAGTATTTATCGGTCGTTGTTGCCGTTTCTTAGTCAAAATGTTGTTCCATACCAAATTCAAAGATACTCAATGTGGTTTCAAGGCTATGAGAATTGATGTCGCCAAAAAGATTGCTTCGAAGCAAATGATAAATAATTTTGCATTTGATGTTGAATATCTATATATCGCTAATTTGAATAATTTATCAATATATGAATTAGGTATTACATGGAGCGATGATCGTGGCAGTACTGTTTCACCGGTTAAATCTTCATTAAAATTCTTCAAAGATATTTTTGCTATTAGAAGGCATAAGAAAAAATATTATTTTGATGGAACCGTACCACAAAATAACAGCGCAAAATGGCTCATCGTATTGATGATTTTCTTGCTATTAGCGATAGTTGCGGCTTTTATTGTTTTTATGTTTGTTTACTTAAATAAGTAAGGAAAGCAAACTCCCATCTTTTAACAAATTATCTAAATCTTCTTTCTTCTCGATGAGAAGATTTTTTGTTTTTGCATAAAAAGTATTAATGACTTTATCGGTATATGTTTTAGAAAAACGATAATCTTCTTCTTTTGAACCATTTAATGTTTCTTCAATAAGGGTTACCATGCATCTTCTTAGTAAGGCATACATAGAATCATTTAACCAGCAATCAATCGTGGGATTAATTTTCTTAAGTTCTACAAATAGTGATAGCCCATCTTCAGGCTCGTGCCATAAATCCGCGAATATATAGTCATATGTCGCTTCTTTTTGTTTTTTGGCATATAGCACTGCATCATCTTTGATAATTTTGATCTTTTCTTTATTGGCGAATTTTGGCCAAATCAAATCGTTAAATAAATCGATAATGTTTTGATCTTTTTCAATAATAGTAATGCTTTTGACGAAATCTTTAATGGCGAGCATATATGGTACATAGCCCATTCCTAAACCCAAAACCAAGACATTTCCTTTTCCTTTATCGATAAAAGGTTTCATTGTTTCGATTTCATTAGGATTTAAAGACATCCAAATGTTGTTGCCTTCCGTTAATGCTAGATAAGAAAATTTTTGCTTAAAATAACCAATCTGACTATTCTCTTGATAACCATCAATTTTGATATCATCGAACGCAAATAGCTGGTAGGGGTAGTAATTTATATACCTTAAAGCGTATTTTTTGTTCTTTCCTGTTTGACCGATAGCCTTAACATATGGATTGCTCAAATAATCTTTAGGATTAAGACATTTTAGATTTCTTAAAATATAGCTATCCATGACTGTTTGATTTTCTTCGTTTTTGCTATCTAATTGAAAGAAATCATAAAGTACTTCAAGAATAGCGTCTTTTTCATCCCATCCCTCTTTTATGTATTGTTTGATATCGTTTTCATCGATAATATCCGTATAACTAAAAGCAGTCATTAACATGTCAGCGACATTCATATTTGTCGCGTTGATATCAATAATTTTCTTTAATTCTTTTTCTAGTACGGGGCTGTTTTTAATAATCATTATCAAAAACATATTAACACTAATATCGAATTATTAGGTGATATTTTGTTATAATACACGCGTATAGATTGAAAGGTTGACACATTATGGCTAAGAAGAAAAAGAAAAAAGTTGCTCTGATTATTATATTAATCGCCGTCTTTGTTTTAATTATTTTACCACCTGCTCTTGTTTTTGCGTTCCTCTATGACGGAAGTACTGTAAAAGTAACATATGATGAAACTTTTACGACAGAAAAGTGGAGTCAAAACTTGGTAATGGATTCATTAGATGATACCGCAAGTGAGGGTGTTGCTAAATTCTCTATTACAGAAAATGACATCAATAACATGATTTATAACGCTTATAAAGATAATAGTGATGTTAAACAATATCTCAAACAAATCGCTGTTGATATTAAAGATAATTCATATCTTATCAGCGCGACTGGTAAATTCTATTTCTTTGAAACACGCGCTAAAATTTCAACTACATTAGAAAAAACAATGATGCCAAAAGGCGGCTCTGAAGAAGAAGCCTATGTTTTCACTATTACAAGTACTAACCTTGGCAGACTTCCAAATATGAAGGGATTAATTATCTCTTTGTTAAAGAATATTTTTGGTGATGGTTTATCAAATTCAATCGATGCAGGAGATATCAAACTCAATATTGATTTAGATAATGCTAAATTCTATGTCTATTCTTCTGATTTTAGAAATTTAATCAATAACGCCATTCCTTCAGATGGTGGTTCCACTAGTTTCTATTCATCATTTATTAATGATTTCTTAGATAATAAATTATTAGAAATCGATTTCTATGACAACGACGCTATTACAATCAAAGTCTTATTAAATAAATTAACTGGTAACGATTATGGTAGTGGTCAATATGTTTGCTACAACGCACCGTATGACAGCACAACAACAAAACTCACTATTAATGGTGAACAAAAGAAATTATCCCTCGATGTTATTAGAGATGCTCTTGTTTCCTTGTTAAATGATGGCTTAATTGAAGAAAATCAAATGAATGCTGTTAGTGATTACCTTTTCAATGGCTATGATGGCAGTAATGCACCATCTTGTTCATTAGAAAGCATTGGCATTAACGACAAAACAGCATATGCCGGATTCAATTTCTCAACATTAACAAATCCAGATGCAATAGTAGTTGAAGATATTGCTTCATTTACTGGCTATGATCCATCTGCAACACATTTCGATTTTGCTAGCATCAAGGAAAGTGATTTAAACGCTTTCTTGCAATCGCAAAAAATCTTCGGCAACAAGTTCTTCCTTACAAGAGAGCTTGATGAAGGTGGTTATAAAGCTAGTTATATTGCTTTAGATAATGCTTATATTAATTTAACAAGCGATGGAGCCATTCTTACTGTTGGACTAAATATCAATGGTTTAGAAACAACAATCACTATAATAATGGACATCGACTCTTCAAACACAGACACTAAAAAATTAGTATTTAGTGTAAGCGATTTGTATTACGGCAAAACCGATGCTGATGGTAACAAAATTGCCACTAGCAATGAGGCTAAATCAGTTATCTTCTCCACATTAAAAAGTGCAGTTAATAATGATGCATTCTCATTCACTAATGATGGCAAATTTACAATCGATTTTAATAAAGTAATTTCTGATGCTATTAATCAAGTTAGTGCAGGACAAACTGCTTATAAAGACTTCTTAACTAATCATGCAGAGTATGCAGTTAGCGTTGTTGGTGATAGTGTTGAAGACAATTCATCAATTAAGATTACCGCTAATCGCATCTAGATATTAGCGAATATATCGTGAATACAGTCTGTGATTTGATCGCATACTTTTTCATATCTACCTGTATACCATGGATCTTCAATCTCATATATGCCGGGAGTGTATTTATTAATGCGATTAATTATGTTTTTGTGATTGTCTAATTGTCTCATTAATGAATAGTAGTTTTCATCATCCATACAAAAGATATAATCAGCTTCATCATAATCTTTTTGTGATATTCTCCTTGCCGCATGAGGATACAAAGGAACGGATCTTTTAATTAATTCCTTGCGCATTGGTGGATAAACATCGTTACCAATTTCTTCGGAAGAAGTAGCGCGAACTAATACATTAAATTCATCTTCACGTCCAATTTCTTTTAAATATTTTCTCGCAATAAAAGCCGCAGCAGGGCTACGGCATATTGAACCATGACATACAAAGATGATGGTTTTCATTATTCGAGTTCAAACGCTCCAGTATAAAGCTGATAATATGTGCCTTTTTCAGCAATCAATGATTCGTGGTTACCTCTTTCGATAATTTCACCGTGATCAAGCACTAAAATATAATCAGCGTTTTGAATTGTGGACAATCTATGGGCGATAACAAATGTTGTTCTGCCTTTCATTAATTGATCCATACCTTTTTGCACTAAACGCTCAGTTCTTGTATCAATTGAAGAAGTTGCTTCATCAAGAATCATGACAGGTGCATCAGCGATGGCGGCTCTAGCGATTGAAATCAATTGTCTTTGACCTTGTGATAAGTTAGAACCATCACCGGAAAGCATAGTGTTGAATCCTTGTGGTAATCTCATAATAAAGTCATAAGCATTAGCGATTTTTGCCGCTTCATAAACTTCTTCATCACTAGCGTCAAGACGACCATATCTGATATTGTCCATGACAGTACCAGTGAACAAGTTCACGTCTTGTAAAATCACGCCTAATGAGTGACGTAGATCGTCTTTTTTGATTTTGTTAATATTTATGCCATCATAACGGATTTTGCCATCAGCGATGTCATAAAATCTATTAATTAAGTTAGTGATGGTGGTTTTGCCTGCACCAGTGGCACCGACTAACGCAATTTGTTGTCCTGGGCGAGCATAAACACTGACGTTTTTAAGAACAGTCTTTTTGCCATCGTATGAGAAATCGATGTCATCGATAACGATGTCACCTTTTAATTCAGTGTATGTAATAGTGCCATCAACTTTATGAGGATGTTTCCAAGCATAATCTCTTGTTCTTTCACTAGTTTCTTCAAATGTACCGTCTTCATTTTTCTTGATGTTAACTAAAGTGACATAGCCTTCATCTGATTCAACTTCTTCATCGAGAAGATCAAAACAACGTGATGCACCAGCGGTGCCCATCACTACGAATGTAACTTGTTGTGAGAAGTTGTTAACGTTTTGTGAGAACATTCTTGAAAGCATTAAGAATGGAACGAGTAATTTGCTATAGAAAGTGGTGGAGTCTACTGCAGTAATACCACCAGTAATTGATAAGTTAATGGTGTTAGGAACAATATAAAGAATACAGCCTAAAATTGCGACGAAGACGTAAACAAAGTTACCAATATTACCGTTAATTGGGCCCATGATATTACCATGGATATTAGCGGTAGTGGCATTTGAACACCATTCGCCATTGAGTTTTTCAAACTCTTCTAAACTTTCGTTTTCGTGAGTAAAGACTTTGATAACTTTCAAGCCGGTAATACTTTCTTCGATAGAACCTTCAACTTTACTAACGCTCTTTTGTTGAGCGACGAAGTATTTAGAAGCTCTACCACCAATGTACTTTGTATTAAAGAACATGGCGACAGTACCTAATAGGACAACAAGAGTCATCCATACAGATAATGAAAGCATAACAACGACACATCCTAGGACCGTTAAACCGCATGAGAACATATTAGGCAATGATTGTGAAATAAATTGTCTAATTGTGTCTATATCGTTGGTATAGAGCGACATAATTTCACCATTTTGGTGTGTGTCAAAATACATGATTGGTAATTTTTGCATATGGGAGAACATTTTGATGCGGAAGAGATTCAAATATTTTTGAGTCACAACCGCCATTGTTCTATTCCATGTCCAAGAACAAACAACACCAACAGCATAAATACATGCTAATGAAATAGTTAAAATCTTAAGATTTGTTTTTAGCGGAATGAAATTCAATAGACTTACTTCAAATAAATCATTGAAAATGCTGGCGCCACTAGCTTTTTCAGGAATGGCTTTGATTAAAACCTCAGTAATTAAGCTAGCGAAAATACTGCCGCATAAGTTGACGGCGATAGAAAGGATTAAGGCAATTAATGAAATAATGAGTTCAAACTTAAAATTCTTCCAAAGCGTTTTAACTAAACGTTTGATTGTGCCTTTTTTAGGCTTGGAATAACTTCTAATACGTGGACCAGGCATAATTAATTCCCTCCTTTCTGTGTTTGTGATTTATAGACTTCACGATAAATTTCGCTAGTCTTTAAGAG
>JAKSVL010000012.1 GCA_024407995.1 Bacilli bacterium
TCAAAATAATTATCTGGTTTTGTTTAATTTAATTAAATAAATTGGCGTTGTGATGTTTGTACATCTGTTTAGTTTTCAAAGATCAGTTGCACGTTATTACTACGTAATATCTCATAGGGTCTCCCCGACACGTGCTTTGATATAATATCACTTCATAATTATGCGTGTCAATGCCTTTTTAACATTTTTTTTGCATTTTTTTCAAAGTGATATAACGAGCCTTTTTAGACGCGCTTTACTTATTATACATATTTATATATTATTGACAATATTTTTTTATAAAAAATTTTGTACACGCATACTCGCGCGCGTATATTTATTATAGAAAAAAAGCCAAGCCTATAAGCTCAGCCTCTTATTTCGTTTGTTTTTTTATTAATTATTCTGCTGGTTCAAGCATGATATTACGAATTTGATCGATTGTTTCTTGTGGAACATTGCATGCTTTAACAAGATAATTTTCAATATTGTCTTTTAATAATGCATTGGCATCCCAAGCATAACCACCTGTTGTGTCTGTTTGAATTTGATTGATTAATGCTGGCCAACGGTCATAAGCATGTTGATGACCATTCAAGTGGTTTCTAATATGTTCGTTATTAATGCTGCTGTAGGAAGTTAATTCGAAGTCGATAACTACATCTTCATAGCTAACACCTAAAAGACCATTGAGTAAGAAACCAACTGTACCAGTTCTATCTGCACCACCGAAGCAGTGATAATAAACAGGCTTCTTATCAGCGTTCTTTAAAAGTTCAAAAATAGGAGCGACATAACTTCTTGTTTGTGTGAATGTTTGTTCATATGACTTAATTGCATATTGAACGTATTCAATATCACCATTTTCAGCGAAAGCGTTAGCGCTATAACCGCCTTGATCGATGATGTCACTTGGACCTCTTAAGTCTAATTCCACACCAATTTTCATTTCATTTCTGAAAACTTCTTTGGCGGAATCAGCAATTGTGACGATGTGATCACGACCATTACCTTTGGTAATTTCACCACCACGATAAACAAGACCTTGTTTAACTCTTTGGCCAGATTCGGTCATGTAACCACCATTATCACGCACATTGAACATTGGACGAGCGTCAATCCAACGTGGATAATCCCCTGTGACGAATGTCGCAACTTCAGATTCTTCACCATCGGCAACAACTTTCCAATAATATTCAGTATTAACGAATAAGTTTTTAGCGCGAATAGCATCGCCAGTATAAGTATATTCTTTAGCGTTTTCAAAGTTTTCATTATCACTAACTAATACTTTGTATTCTTCTGCTTCAAAGCCATCTTCAACTTCGAATTTGAGTTCAACGCCTAAGCTCTTATCACTACGATCTGGAGTTTGGCCATTAACTGTTTGGTTTTTGCCATTAACATCACCAGTATCTAAGAAAGCTTTTGCGGTATCTTCAATGTTTAAATCGATTTCGTGATATTTATATGGATTATCATTAGCATCACGAATTTCTCTCATTGCGTCAATGTAGGCTTTGCAGTTTTCAGTCAACATTGATGTATCTTCAGGATTAATTAACTTAATAGAAGAATTCTTGTGTTGTTGTGAACTAGCACTATTTGCACCGCCACCACAGGCAGTTAAAAGAAGCGCCACCGATAAAAATAAAATAGAATTTTTGATGTTTTTCATATTAAACCTCGCTTACTTTGATATTTTACAGGATTTTCCATCGTTTGTAATCACAAAGTTATTAGAAAATAGAACGCAACTCATAAAAAAGGCCAGAGATAACTCTGACCTGCTTGGCATTGTATTAATATTATTTAGCTGGTTCAAGCATAATGTTACGGATTGTATCAATAGTAGTTTGAGAAACTTGACATTGATTTTTTAAATAATCTTCCGCAGCTTGCTTAATTGTTTTATTTGCAGTAAAGCCATATGAGTTTTTCAAAGTATTAATCATATTTGGCCAATCATTGTATGGACCATTACGAAGATGGCTACGATAATTTCTTGATGGATTGCTACTATAGCTTGTTAATTCAAAATCGATAACTAAATCGGTATAACTCATACCAAGCATAGCCCCTAGAAGGAAACCGATTGTACCAGTACGATCTGCTCCACCATAGCAATGGTAATATACATGATGTTGGTCAGCTTGCGCAAAAGTGTTAAAGACGTCCTTGATTAACGATTTATTGTTATTTAAACCATTAGCATAGCTACTGATGCTCTTTCTTTGGTAAGAAATATCACCGCTATTAGCGAAACCACAAGCATTATAGTTACCGCTCTTGCCACATTCGCTACCGCTTCTAAGGTCGATTTCTACACCACCGACCATGCCCATTTCGCCTCTGAATACTTCTTTACTAGCGTCTGTTTGTGTCACGATGTGACCATCTTGTGTACGAGAGCCGCCATCACCAGTATATTGCATACCTGATTTCCAGTTAGCATCAGCGGTTATTTCGCCACCTCTAAAGATTAATCCCTGTTTGATTCTTTGACCCGATGAAGTCATATAGCCACCAGCATCACGAACGTTGAACATTGGACGAGCATCAATCCAACGAGGATAATCACCTGTTATAAATGTGGCAATTTCTGATGTAGCATTGCCCGCTTTAATTTGGTAATAATATTTTTGATTAACCAAAAGATTTTTAAGCGTCACGCTTGTTGTAGTTGTGCTCATTTGTTTAGCATCGCTTAAATCTTCCTTTAAGCTGTAGAAAATAGTATATTCTTGATTCTTTAAAGAATCAGATGGGGAAAACTCTATTTTAATGCCTTTATTGACATCACTATGTGTATCAATTGTCGCTCCAATTGGATCTAGATAATCATTACTGTGACCGCTAGGACGATAGCCACCATTGTCACCAGAAAGAACACCATTGGTGATATCAACACCAGATGTACCATATAGATCATTAATATAATAATCAGCATCTGCGCCTTTTTCTTGAATTAAACGTTTTTGCTGAGCGCGCATATCATCAACATATTTTTTGCAGTTACTGCTCATGGATGACACATCATTCACAACGTACAAAATGAAATTGTCATTTCTTGGAGCGCTTGGGTTAATCAAAATCGACTGTTGAATTGAACTAGAGCTCTGGCTAGATGATTCATTTGATGAAGTATCGTTTTCACTACTCACCTCACTATTTTGGCTTGATTGGCTTTCACTTTGACTATTTGTACTATTTTGGTTATTCGCACCACAGCTTGATAAAGCCAAAGAAGATAAGACCGCTAATAAAAGAAGATTCTTTTTCATAATATTTTTCCTTTCTCTCATAATAATTATCTGCGATATGTATCTTGATTAAAAGACTTTTAATAAAAACGAGGACACCTTGAGGCATCCTCGCTATTGCTAATTAATATGATTTTAGCTGCGTCTATTAGAAATAGAGGCTAAGAAATAGATTACTCTAATCAAAATACTGATGAAATCACTATAGAGAATAAAGGCGCAATAATAGACTAAATTGTTATTTTGTGCTGCACCATTCTCTGCGATTCTTCTAATGCGATAGACATCGTATAAAGTGACAAACATTAAGAAAGCAAAAATCATTAAACTCACTATCCAAGAAATAGTAATGTTACTTTCTTGAATGCCACCGATGAGAATCATCAGCCAGTTCATTAAACTTAATAAACCAGCACCCATTAATAATCCAATTAGGATGACACCAATACCTGCTAAACGTCCTTTACTTATGTAACCTAGTAAGCCCATGACGCCAAAGATAATTGTGGTAATGCCAAATGCTTCAACCAAAATCACCCAATCCATGATGAAAGTAAATGTTGATAATAAGATACCCATTAAAACGACATAAATCATTAATGGGACAATAATATTATGTCTACCTCTCATAAAAGTGATTGGTAGAACAAATGACATAACAAGTAAAGCGATGATGGAAACAATAAGGGTAATTGACAATGTTGTTACTACATTTGAGTCAAGAACACCATCGGCGGTCGCAGTATTAATCAAGAGGGCTTGGAAGCCATAACCAAAACCAGCGGCTACAACTGTGGTAATAAGTAAGCAAAGGAACATCATGCCAAATACTTTGGTCAAGAATGCACCTTTAGTTTGCTTATTCGAGAAATCGTAAACGACTTGAGAGTTATCGTTATTGTACTGATCGTAATATGCCATATTTTATCCTATAAAATATTTGTAAGAAGGGCTTCATAAGAATCAATCTTTAAAGAAGCACCACCAACTAAAGCGCCGTCAACATCTGGGCAAGAAAGATATGCTTTGATGTTTTCTGGTTTAACAGAACCGCCATACAAGACTCTGATTTCATCAGCGACATCACCAAACATTTCTTTAAGGACATCACGAATGAACTTACAAACGTCTTCAGCGATTTCTGTAGAAGCGTTTTTACCTGTACCAATGGACCAAACTGGTTCGTAGGCAACGACTAATTGTTTGACTTGTTCAGAAGTTAAATCTTTTAAGCCTACTCTTACTTGTTCACCAACCACGTCTTTTGTTTGGCTAGCTTCAAATTGTGCTAAAGTTTCGCCAACGCAGTACACTGGAATCATATTGTTTTCAATTAAAGCTTTGATTTTAGCATTGCACTTTTCATTAGTTTCATTGTCATATGTTCTTCTTTCACTATGACCGATGATGCACCAATCAATGTTAAATTCTTTTAGCATTGGAATGGAAACTTCACCAGTGAAAGCACCATGATCATTGAAGTGGACGTTTTGTGCAGCCACGATCATTTCTTTAGCAGCGTTTTCTTTAGTTGCAGCCAAAGATAAGTATGTTGGAGCAACACCTAAATCGATGTTATTGGCTTGAGCTTTTTTAGCTAAATCACGGGAAGCAATGGCGAACTCTTTAGCTTCGCTAGAGAGTTTGTTCATTTTCCAGTTTCCTAATAATAATTTTCTTCTCATATTAGCGGACCACATCGATGCCTGGTAAATGGCCATCGTTTTCAATCATTTCTAAGGAAGCACCGCCACCTGTTGAAACGTGTGAGAATTTATCTTTGTAACCGAATTGCTTGACGGCAGCAGCGGAATCACCACCACCACAAACTGTGAATGCTTTGTCGTTTTTAGCGATTGCTCCGCAAACGGCTAATGTACCTTTTTGGAATTCGTCTTGTTCAAAGACACCCATTGGGCCGTTCCAGAAGATCATCTTTGCTTTAGCAATTTCGTTAGCAAAGAGTTCTCTTGTATCTGGACCGATGTCTAAGCCTTGGAAATCGTTTGGAATATCGTTGGCTTTAACTGTTTGAATTGTTGTTCTTTCTGCTGGATCAAATGCATCAGCGACGATACTATCGACTGGCAAAACGATTTTGCCATTAGCTTTTAAGAAACAATTCTTAGCATAATCTAATTGATCTTCTTCGACTGGAGAATTACCAGTAGAATGACCTAATGCTCTTAAGAATGTGAAGGCCATTGCACCACCAATTAAGATTTTGTCGCACTTTAAGAGTAATGATTCGATAACTTTGATTTTATCAGAAACTTTTAAACCACCTAAAATGGCAACATATGGTCTATCTTCTGCTTTAATATCGACACAGCGTGTTAAGTTAGCAACTTCGTTTTCCACTAAATAACCGACAGCAACTTGCTTTCCTTCGGCTTTTAAGATTTCTGGAATACCATATGTGGAAGCGTGTGCTCTATGAGCAGAACCAAAAGCATCCATGACGAAGGCATCGCCTAAAGCGGCCCAAATCTTGGCTAATTCTGGATCATTCTTTTCTTCGCCCTTTTCATAACGGGTATTTTGCATTAATAAGACTTCACCATCTTTTAAAGCATTGACAGCATTTGTTAATGTTTCACCACGTGTTTCTTTAACGAAGACAACTGGTTGATTTAATAATTCGCCTAAACGTTTGGCAACTGGTTCTAAGTTACCATCTTTAATTTGTTTAGCAAATTTTTCTGGATCTTCTTGGGCTAATTTGTGTTTAACTTTGCCCAAATGGGACATTAAGACAACTCTAGCACCTTTAGCAATCAATTCTTTAATAGTTGGTAAAGCGGCAACGATACGATTATCATCGCGGATTGCACCATCTTTTAAAGGGACGTTGAAGTCAACACGGACGATGACACGTTTACCTTGAAGATTGTTCATTTCTTTAACTGTTAACATGTTAAATTTCTCCTTAATTTCAATAATAACGGCACCCATAGTGCACAGGTGCCGTATATTTTTCTATGGGTAATTAAACTCTAAGAGCTAATTAGCAATTTTCCGCAAAGTATTTAATGGTGCGGACCATTTGTGATGTATAGGAGTTTTCGTTGTCATACCAAGAGATAACTTGGACTTCATATAAATCATCAGCAATTTTGCAAACCATTGTTTGGGTTGCATCGAATAATGAACCATATTTCATACCGATAACATCGGAAGAAACGATTTGATCTTCGTTGTAACCAAATGATTGGTTAGCAGCAGCTTTCATAGCAGCATTGATGGCTTCGGCTGTGATGTCTTGACCTTTAACGACTGCTGTTAAGATTGTTGTGGAACCAGTTGTGACTGGGACACGTTGTGCGGAACCAATGAGTTTACCATTAAGTTCTGGAATAACTAAACCGATAGCTTTTGCAGCACCAGTGCTATTTGGAACGATGTTTGCAGCACCAGCACGGGCTCTTCTTAAGTCACCTTTTCTGTGTGGACCATCTAAAATCATTTGGTCACCAGTATAGGCGTGGATTGTGCTCATGATACCAGATTGGATTGGAGCAAAATCGTTTAATGCTTTGGCCATTGGGGCTAAGCAGTTTGTTGTACAAGAAGCAGCGGAGATAACGTTGTCTTCTTTTGTTAAAGTCTTTTCATTGACACCGAAGACGATGGTTGGTAAGTCTTTGCCTGCAGGAGCAGAAATGACGACTTTACGTGCACCAGCTTCAATGTGTGCCATGGATTTTTCTTTGGAGCAGTAGAAGCCTGTGCATTCGAGAACGACATCGACTTTTAATTCACCCCATGGTAAATCTTGGGCTTTTGGACGAGCGTAGATGGTAATTTCTTTGCCATCGACTGTGATTGAACCTTCTTTAAGGATGGTTTTGCCATCTTCTGCTAATTCTGGTTCTTTACTGGAGATGGTGTGTAAGTTTTCACCGATACGACCAGTGTAACCGCCTTGAGCGGTATCATATTTTAATAAGTTAGCGAGCATCTTTGGGGAAGTTAAGTCGTTAATTGCGACGATTTCGTAACCTTCTGCACCAAACATTTGTCTGAACGCTAAACGGCCAATACGACCGAATCCGTTAATTGCAACTCTGACATTTGACATGTAATTTATGCCTCCTTTATTTGTCACTGCGGTTATATATTACTTATATTTAATATAAGTTGCAAGAAAAACAAAAAAAATATTTCTACTAGGAGAAATACAGCCAAAAATGATTTTAGCGATTACATTTCTTTTATGTTCTCAAAAAGATTGCTCAGAGTGATGCCTAAGCCTTTTGCAATTTTGCTTAATACAAGGATTGTCGGATTTCTTGTACCTCTTTCTAAATCACCAAGATAATTACGATTGACTTCTGCCTCTAATGCTAATTGTTCGATGGTTAAGCCTTTTTCTTCTCTTAAATATCTGATAAGGTATCCTAATTGCTTATTGATTGTCATCATGATTCAACCTCTCATATGTTTCATGAATTGAGCGGAATAAATGATTGATATTGCTCTTCGTGATAGTTTTTTTGAACTTCTCAGACATTAAGTCTGCTAGTTCTTGAAGAGATGCTGATTCATTAGCGAGTCTCAATTTACAAAGCTCTTTTTCTTTGAGACTGCCTAAATTATCCATACCAATTACTTGATCAATAAATTCAATTTCTTCCACCTGACGAACACCAGTTTCAATTGTTCTTTTCATGTTTGCGGTATCCATGTTTGTTAAACGGTTAGCGTTGTTCATAAGGTCGCGATTAGCGCGCACATCCTCAAATTCTAAGCAAGAAGAAACCGCTCCTATCATGATTAGGAAGTTACTAATTTGATCGCTCTTTTTGAAGTAGATAACATATTCATCTCGACGATGAGTAATTTTAGGTTCAATATTACTATTTTTATATTTTGCAAAGAGTTTTGCTAACCACTTTGCGTAGTTTTCACTGTTTAAGGCAATTTCTAGATGATAATTAGATGTGACGGGAGAATTAATCGAGCCCGCTGCCAAAAAGGCCCCTGCAAGGTATCCAGAGATAGTGTCATCATTTTTAACAATATTTTTACTAATTTTTCCTTCAAGAAAGGAAATCTCTAAATCATCCATGATTGTTTCACTCGCATCAGCAATTTCAATCATATATGATTTGCTTTGAGAAAATGTTTTCTTCTCTTTAACGATAAGTTCAGCGTGAGCCTTATATATATCATTAATAGTTTCATAGACAAAGCGTCCGATTTTTGCATTTTCTGTATTGAGCTGCAAGAGTGTTTTTTTATGCCTAAAAACTAAAGAACCGTTGATTCTAATATAAGCAGAAAGAAGGGCTCTTAAACGATCGTCAGAAGGATATGAATTGCTGACGAGCTCTTCTTTGACTTGAGATGTGAAGGAATTCTTATTACGCATTGTTCTTTATATATTCAATAATGGCCTTCGCTGCCATTTTACCATCAACTTCAGAAAGATATATTTGTCTAATATCACGTGGCAAAATATCACCACCAGCATATAGACCTTCCACACTTGTTTGTTTGGTTTTTGCTTCCACTGGGATTGTGCCCCATTCATTAGTGACACCAGGAATTTTAATAAAATCAGAATTTGGTATTTGACCAACAAGAGGAAAAACACCTTGCACGTCTAACGTCTTTTCTTCATTTGTCTCAAGATTTCGTATGACTACACCGGTGAGTTTATCGTCACCTAAAAGTGAGACTGGGACATATGGGGTGAGAATTGTGGTGTTATTCATAGCCTTAATTTCATTCACTAAATAGTTATTGCCTCTAAATTCATTACGACGATGTATGAGATAAACATGATTCGCTAAATCTGCCATATAGATTGCTTCTTTTAAAGCAGCATTACCACCACCGATGATTAATACATCTTTATTCTTGAAGAAATGACCATCACAAATAGCACAGTATGATAAGCCATGTCCAAATAGTTCTTTTTCTTTTGGAAGACCTAATTCTCTTTCTTTAGTGCCAGTTGCCACTAAAACAGTTTTTGCTTGATACGTGCCGTTTTGACAAGTGACAGTAAAAACATTGTTTTCTTTTGTTAATGAAGTAATGATATCTGGAATCATTTCTACATTAGCGGCATTAAGCCAATTAAAAAACTCCATCGCTAAATCAGGACCAGGGATTTTTTTAAAGCCAGGATAATTATCTACTCTTGGTGCTATGTTAATTTTGCCCCCTGGAGTAAAGCCTTCGATAACAGCGACGTCTAAACCCGCTTCTTTTAAGATGATGCTAGTTCTAATACCACAAGGCCCAGCGCCCAAAACTAAAGTATCGTAAAGTTTCATAACAAAATCCCTTTCATCTCATTATATGACGAAGCGACATATTTTGCCTTATTCAACAATTTTATTTCTCTTGGACCCCAAGAGACAAGCATTGCATCAACGCCAGCATTTTCAGCGGTTAAATAATCAATATCATTATCACCGACATAAAGGACATCGCTCTTATTTTGGATATTAAGTTTTTCCATAGCGAGCCATACACCGGCAGGATTTGGTTTAGGCGAATCAACATCATCAGAAGATATAACAACATCGAAAAGATCCTGTATGTGACATATTTCTAAAGAATGTTTTGTTAATGGATAGCCTTTATTAGTCACCACTCCTAAAAGGTAGCCTTTTTCTTTAAGACTCTTTAAGATATCAATTTCATTTGCAAATGTCTTAACATATGGTGCATAAAGCTCTTTAGATATTTCTCTAAAGACTCTACACATTTCTTCTGGTTTATTATTAGGAAATTCATTTTTCATCATTTCAATAAGAGGCGGACCAGAAAAATAATATAGTTCCTCTCTAGTTCTCACTTTGGCAGGTTTATAAGTCTCATAAATTTTAAACATTGTTTGTACGATCATTTCATCGGTATCGCACAATGTCCCGTCTAAATCAAAAAGAATGACACGATATTTATTCATCTTTTACTTGTTTATTTTTTAATCCTTCAATCAATTTAGGAATAGAGATAGCTAAACCTAATAAGATTGAAACAGCCACTACCAAGAACATTAAGCCGGCATTAAAACTATTATAAACTGGTCTTAGAACAGGTTCGTTATTTGCTAATAAGATGATAGCGACAGTCAAAAGAGCGCCACCAACGAGCAGAATGCTTAATGAACCAAATAAACCAACTTTAGTATCGGATGGTTTAACTTTGAATTCGCCTTTTTTCTTCCTAATGATGTAACGAATGATATGGTTGGCAATAATGCAAATAGCGCCGAATACGACGAAGACCATTGCCCAAACCCAAGACCAGAAACCTTGTTCGCCCATTTGATAATTTGGGGCTCTTAAAGGTTCCATAAATGTTCTGGTTAAACCATACCAAATGATATAGCCAAAGGCTAAATCACCAAGTTCTGTATATTTTCTTAAAGCTTTTCCGAAGACATGAGCGAGGATGAAATATCCTAATAAATTAACGATGGCTGCAATAAAGAACAAAGGAACATATATTTGATTAGTCAAAGTACCACCTGTATCACTGAAGTGAGCATTTCTAAAGATGATTTCTGGTAACCATCTCCAAGCATCTTCATTGACCGCAATACCATGCACTTCACAGTTGAAGAAATTACCCCATCTACCAACAGCTTGGGCAATTAAAATGGCAGGAACAATAATATCCACTGCTAAGAAGATATTTTTGCCTTTGTTACGCCACATATACCAAAGTACACCAGCGGCAATACCCATGACAGCACCACCCAAAATAGTGATACCACCTTCCCAAATGGCAAGAGGTGCCCACCATTCGCCATCTGCTACTCTTTGAGCAAATGACATACCGTTCGTGGTATTGTTCCATTCACCGATTACATACCAAATACGCGCACCAATGATACCAGCAGGGAAAGCCACAAAGAATGTTGATTCGAGAATACCATGTTTGCCATATTCTTTGTACATATAATGGTCACACAAGAAATAGACCAAGATAGCACCACTTAAAATGCAGAGAGCGTAGAAGGCAATATTTGGTTTGCCGCCACTATTTGGGCTAACAAAACCATCTTGGAACGAAATACCATTTACTAATGGATAAGTGAAATATGGGGCTAATCCGTTTGTGTAAATAAAGAAGAAGAAAGCTGAAGCGGTAAAACCGATAACGGTTATTCTAAAGAGCCATTTATTTAATTTTTCCGGAATGTTTCTTCCATAGTAATGGAGAATAAAAGTATTAATAGCGATGCAAAGTGCACCAGAGAATACTAATCCACCGATGACCAATTCAATCATATGAAGAGCATCTTTGGTTTCTTCACTCTTAATCACGAAAAATATAGAAGCAAGAATGAAGCTGATGATAGCACCCGCTAAGAAATAAGAGTTCTTTTTGAAGAAATCTTTAAAATTAGTGGCTACCATTGGTGTTTTTGTTAAAGACACCGAACGATAAATACTAACCCCTGCTAAACCAAGGAATATAACTAAGAAAATTATTGATAAGATTGTGTAAGTCATATTATTCGTAGTGCTCCTTTACCAAAACTTTTTTGAGATATTTGCCAGTGTAAGAACTTGGATTATTGGCAATCTCTTCCGGTGTGCCTGTGGCAATAATCTTACCACCAGCATCACCACCATCTGGTCCTAAATCTATAATATAATCGCTTACCTTGATAACATCAAGGTTGTGTTCAATGACTAAAACGGTATCTCCGTGATCAACAAGTCTTTGCAAAACATTTAATAAACGTTTCACATCATCAGTGTGAAGACCCGTTGTTGGTTCATCGAGAATGTATAGGGTTTTTCCTGTTGGGCGTTTTTGCAGTTCGCTTGCTAATTTGACACGTTGAGCTTCACCACCACTTAACGTTGTCGCAGGTTGGCCTAATTTAATATAGCCAAGACCGACATCATATAGTGTTTGAATGCGTTTAGCTAAAGCTGGTCGATTAGCAAAGAAATGTAAAGCGTCTTCTACAGTCATTTCTAAAACATCATAAATGCTTTTACCTTTATATGTGACTTGTAAGGTTTCTTCGTTGTAGCGTTTACCACTACATGCATCACATTTGACATATACATCAGGCAAGAAGTTCATTGGAATACGGGTCACACCCGCACCACCACATTTTTCGCATCTTCCACCGACGACGTTGAAAGAGAAACGGCCTTTATCATAGCCTCTAGCTTTTGCTTCAACAGTCTCGGCAAAAAGGCCACGAATATCATCAAATAATTTGACATATGTAGCGGGATTACTTCTTGGAGTTCTACCAATCGGTTCTTGCGTAATATCGATAACTTTATCTATGTTTTCAAAACCAGTGATGGATTTCACTTCACCCGCACTAAAGGTCTCACCGCCAAAGTATTCAATTAAGTGATTAAACAATGTTTGATTAATCAAAGAAGACTTGCCACTGCCTGATACACCAGTGACAGCGATGAATTTTCCTAAAGGAATATCAACGTTAACTTTCTTTAAGTTGTTGCAAGAAGCACCTTTGATTTTGATAAATAGGCCATTGCCTTCTCTTCTGTTTTTTGGAATTGGAATGTATTCACGACCAGAAAGATAGGCACCAGTAATACTCTTTTTGTTATTTACGATGTCTCTTAATGTACCAGCAGCGACAACTTCACCACCATGTACTCCAGCGCCAGGACCGATGTCTACGATATAGTCAGCATTCCTAATCATATCTTCATCATGTTCAACGACGATAAGGGTATTGCCGATATCACGCATTTCTTTCATGGTTTTAATAAGCTTTTCAGAATCTCTTGAATGAAGACCAATAGAAGGTTCATCCATCACGTATAGAACACCGGTTAATTTAGAACCAATTTGTGTCGCTAAACGAATACGTTGAGATTCACCACCACTTAATGTCATCGCCAGGCGGGATAAAGTGAGATACTCTAAACCAACATCGCATAAGAATGATGTACGATTAGACACTTCTTTGAGAACTAGATCGGCAATTTCGTTTTCCGATTCGCTCAATTTGTTTGGTAAGTTATCAACCCATGCTTTGAGATTTTTTAGCTGCATACTAGCGACATCCCAAATATTTTTTTGGTCAATTAAAACACTTAATGCCGCTTCATTTAAGCGACGACCATGGCATGTTGTGCATTCGTGATCAGACATGAATGATTCATAGTATTCTCTCATCCAGTCAGATGTGGTCTCGTTGTATAATCTTTCGAGTTTGGTTTTAATGCCTTCGATATAGCCACTACGATGCATGGTGTTACCACTGGATGATTTTAATGTATATTGATGTTCTTTTGTGGAACCAAATAAAATAATATTTTGCTTTTCCTTTGGAATGTTTTCCCAAGGCGTATCTAAAGATATGTCATATAAAGAGCAGAGCATTTTGAATTCTTGCCATTCAAGATTAGGTGTATCCACCATATGAGCGTAATATTTAATGCCACCTTCATTAATGGATAACTTTGGATTAGGTACTAATTTACGAACATCCGCTTCTCTTTTCATGCCTAAGCCTTTGCAATCAGGGCAGCAGCCTAAAGGCGAATTAAAAGAGAATAAACGTGGTTCTACTCTTGGCACAGAGAAACCACAGATTGGACAAGTATGTTTATCGGATAAAAGTTTTTCCTCTTTATCGGTGAGAATAATTAAAAGGCCTTTAGAAAAATCTATCGCTGTTTCGATACTTTCAAAGACACGAGAACGAATTTCTTTCTTAACAATCAAACGATCAACAACAATGTCGATGCTGTGTTTGATATTTTTTTCTAAAGCAGGCACTTCTTCAAGAGTCATGATTGTTCCATCGACTCTAACGCGATTAAAGCCATCTTTTCTCACCTTTTCTAAAACATCTTTTTGTGTGCCTTTTTCTTGATGGACAATTGGAGAAAGAAGCTGTACTTTAGTGCCTTCTGGATAATTCATCACTACATCGGTCATCATTGTGATTGAAAAGGAAACGATTGGTGTGTGATGATTTGGGCAATATGGAATGCCAATACGGCCAAATAATAATCTTAAGTAATCATATATTTCAGTCACTGTTCCAACCGTACTTCTTGGATTATGAGAAACTGATTTTTGATCAATAGCAATGCTTGGGGACAAGCCTTCAATGGCATCGACATCTGGTTTATCAAAGTTGCCAAGGAACTGTCTAGCATAGCTAGAAAGAGATTCCATATATCTTCTTTGACCTTCTGCGAAAATAGTATCGAACGCTAAAGTGGACTTGCCACTGCCAGAAAGACCGCTGAAAACAATCAATGAATCTTTAGGTAAAGAAACATCAATGTTCTTAAGGTTATTTTCTCTAGCGCCTTTAATAATTATTTTCTTTTCCATATGGCTAACATTCGATATTTTATCAAATATTCGAACATATAACTATATAAATACAAAATAACATATCTTTTTATCGATAGTTGTACAATAAAAAAATATTTTTGTACATTTTTATTTAATTTTATGTACATTCTGTTTTAAAATTGTATTGAGGTGAACAATATGTGCAGAGTAACAGCTACAGAACTAAAGAATAATTTAAGCTACTATCTTGAAAAATCCAAAGAAGAAGATGTTTATATTACCAAGAACAACAAAGTCATATCAAAATTAGTGAATCCTCAATTAGATGCTCTAAACAAATTGATGGAAATTATTAAAACCACAAATTTTGATCAAAACATAGAAATGGATGACCATGATATAATCGTGGAGGCAATTGAAAATAGATGAAACTATTAGTAGATACAAATGTATTTTTAGAATTACTCTTAAAAAGAGAATGCTTTCAAGATGTTATTAACTTCTTTAAAAAAGCTGTTGCAAAGAGGAATCAAACATATATGACTGCAATGAGCTTAAGAGACATCGGCTACATTGTTCAAAAATATACTCATAGTCAAGAAAAAACCAAGTTAATGCAGTTACAAACTTATCAGCTCGTATCAAAAGTCATCAACACCACTGCTGATGCTGCAATTGAATCAATATATTCTGAAACTAAAGATTATGAAGATTCTTTACAAATGTATGCTGCTGAAGAAAATTTATGTGATGCTATCATTACCTTTAATAAGAAGGACTATCAGCAAACGCATCTTCCTGTTTTTACACCAAAAGAAATCTGCGATATATGGACAAAAGAAAACGCCCTTTGAGGGCGAATTCTATTGTTTTTAAGAATGAATTAGTCTAATAAATTGTTATCAAGGATTGCTTGACCATATGCCATGCCGAGTCTGAAGATTGACTTAAGATCATAGTGTAAGTTATCGCCACCCATTGTTAAGGCTATACCGCCTTCTCTTTCGGTCGCATCAACATAATAGTAATTGTCATGTCTAGCTACGTTTTTGAGTTTTTCATCATTGATAGAAATTGTGGTTGGTTTGTTCTTTTCGTAGATTAATGCATCGATGACAGCAATATCATCTTTTTCTTGATCTGGAGCATATTCTTCAAAATCAGTTTTGAATAAGTCCACTAAAGCATCAAATCTATCGTTGTAATATGGGATTTTCTTTTCATCAGCATCACTTTCACCTTGGTTCCAAAGGAATGCTTTGATAACAGGAGTGAAACCAGCATCTTCGATGAGACCTAAACAATTTTGTGTATATGGTTTAAGAATGTTGGAATAGAGACTTTCATCTTTTTCAACGTTCCAGTCGCATTTAGGACCTTGGCTATCTTTTTGATCAAAGCCACTGCCAGAAACACCACATTTGATGAAGAATACTGGTTTTTCTTCGTCGACTTGTTCTCTGATTACATAAGCAGCACCGAGTTCTGGTCCAATTGAACTATCACTATTGCCCATACCAGTTTTAGTGTCTAAGAATTTTCCATCGATTTTATGGCCGGCTTCAGTGTTAGAAGCATGAACATTACTTTCTGTATAAATTTGGCCATAGCCACAGCCATAGAAACTA
Organism: Bacilli bacterium; assembly: GCA_024407995.1. GTDB lineage: Bacteria > Bacillota_I > Bacilli_A > RFN20 > CAG-826 > RUG14515. The sequence continues at coordinate 16,154 of JAKSVL010000012.1, forward strand.
GTTTGAACTTCTTTGATGCCATCAAAGCAAACTTGGCCATCTTCGATTTCCAAATCAGTAAATACTTGATTTAAATTAGTTTCAGTAAAACGAGTATTTCCTTCCATGTTGGATTGGCCAGTCAAAATAAAGACTGAAACTTCGTTTGTATCCGGTTCATAACTACTACTATTGCCGTTATTACCGCCATTACATCCAGTCGCAGCAAGGCTCAAAAAAGCCACGCTCATTAACATTAATTTTTTAACATTTTTCATATGATACCTCCTGAAGGTATGTTTTTAACTAGACTTATTATATGAATAAGTAACATTTTATACAATGAGCAATTGTACTTGTGTAAATGTTTACCCTATTTTAGTGATGAAGAATAAAATAAAACGAGACGTTGTCTCGTTTATGTTTAACTGGTCGGAACGATCAGATTTGAACTGACGACCCCTTCCACCCCAAGGAAGTGCGCTACCAAGCTGCGCTACGTCCCGCTAACGTAATGCTATTATACGCTATTTAAGGTAACGGTTGATAATTTGTTTAGTGCGATGACTCTTGATGATGTTGATGTGATCAAAGAAAGTTTTTTCTTCATCATCAGGCATTTCAAATTCATTAATCAATCTTAACAAAGCATCTTCAGGGATTGGATTGTCTCTTTCTTTATTTTGTTTAATAACAGTTTCTTTTTCTAATTGGAAACAAACTAAATCGATTTGATCGTAAAGTTTTTTATATCTTTCAATGCAACCTAATCGATACATCTTTTTTGCGTTAGTAGCATCAAGGACGACAATGGCGTCTTTATTTTTGCTATATTCACTAGCGAGACGATAAAACTCTTCCCAAATGATTGGATCATGAGATAAATCTTTTTGATCCCCAAACATTTGTAAACGTAGTTGGTCACTACTTATTACATACACGTCTCTCTTAACTTGGCTTTTCAAAGCATTAGAAAAATATGATTTACCACTGCCAGGAACACCAGAAAGAACAATTAAACAATTCATATTTAAAGGCAAAGAAAAAGTGAATTAATAAAAATCCACTACTTTCTTAATATCTTATTTTGCTAAACGTTTTTCAACTTCAGCTTCGATATCACCATCGACCATAGCGACGTCTAATAAAGCGATGACATCTTCTTCGCTGAGGAGACCACTCTTAACGACTTTACGTGTCGCTTTTTTGAGGTCTTTTTTAATAACTTTCAACAAAGTTTCATTTTCTTTTCTTACTGCAATTTTTCTTTTGACACTTGAAAGAAGAGCATCAGGAACATATTGGGAAATAATTTTCTTTCCTTCTCTCCATTGACGATAGCAATATGTGTGGCCACTAATTTGTTTCACAGAAATATAGCCACAAGGTAAATTTGCGATATTCTTTTGTACAGAAGCATATTCTTCAACGATTTGTACTAAAGCTTCAACTTCTCTTAAATCTTTTTTCATAACGATATTTCCTAACCTACTACAAAATTATATAGAAAAACTATTTTTCTTGCAAATATTTATTTTTTGAGGTTAGAAAAATTGAAAGAGGCGATATAATCGCCTATTTTTTGGATTTATTGATATTAGTCGGTTTGTTTTATTAAATTAACAATTCTCCACTACTAGTTATTGATATTAAGCAAAAAAGAAAAAGCGGACTCTAACGAGCCCGCTTGAATTTCTTAGGGATTAAAGACCGAATTTTTTAATTCTTTCCAATCTAGCTTTAGCGTAATTTTCACTCTTAGTTAAGAGTTCTTCAGCGTTTGCTGGATTGACACGTGGAAGTTGTGAGAATCTTGTTTCTGTCATGACGAAGTCTCTGAACTTGCTGTAGTCTGGATCCTTCATATCAAGTGTTAATGCTGGTTTTCCTTGTGCTTCGTTACGTGGATCATAACGGAAGATTGGGAAGTAACCACATTCAACAGCGAGTCTTTCTTGTCTCATAGAGTTGGCAAGACCGCCTTTGATACCATGGTTAGCACATGGAGCATAGCAGATAACTAATGATGGACCATCATAGCTTTCAGCTTCTTTTAAGGCTTTAATCGCAGCAATTGGGTTGGCGCCTAAACTGATTTGTGCAACATAGACGTTACCATAGCTCATCGCGATGAGAGCGAGGTTCTTCTTGGCGGTTGTTTTACCAGAAGCGGTAAATTTAGCGATAGAACCAGTTTGTGAGGACTTGGATGATTGACCACCAGTATTACTGTAGACTTCTGTATCCAAGACTAAGATATTAACATCTTCCTCGTTAGCGATAACGTGATCTAAACCACCGTAACCGATGTCATAGCTCCAACCATCACCACCGACGATCCAAACGGATTTATCAGCGAGGTCTCTTTCATATGCTAAGACGTTTTTAACTTCTTGATCTTTGCTAGCCTTGACTAAAGCAACTAATTCAGGAACAATCTTGCGCATTGCTTGACGGTTCTTGATGTTGGCGAAGTATTCGTCGATCTTGTTAGCAAGTTCTTCTTCAACGCCTCTTTCTTTAGCAGCATTTAAGATTTCGATAATAGCTTTAATTTTGGCATTTGTGGCCACTCTCATACCAAAGCCGAATTCAGCGTTATCTTCGAATAAGGAGTTAGCCCAAGCAATACCTTGACCTTCTTTATCGGTGCAGAATGGAGTTAATGGAGTGGAACCACTGTAAATGGATGAACAACCAGTTGCATTAGCAACGAGCATATCTTTACCAAATAATTGAGAAACTAATCTGTAATATGGAGTTTCACCACAGCCAGCACAAGCACCACTGATTTCCATATATGGCATTAAGAAGCCAACACCTTTAACGCTGTTTTGTAAGGCAGCTGGTAATCTGTCAGCTTTGTATGTGACATTCTTGTATAAGTATGCAGCAGCATCTTCTTGATCGAATTGTGATTTTGCTTCAACCATTTCAAGAGCGTTCTTACCGTTCTTGTTTGCCATACATTCGCTCACGCAGAGACCACAACCAACGCAGTTACGTGGAGAAACTTGAATACGATATTTGAGGCCTTGTAAGCCTGGACCCATTGCATCAAGAGCTTCTTTAGCTAATTCTGGGGCATTTTCATATTCTTTTTCATCCATTAAGATTGGACGAATTGTGGCGTGTGGGCAAACGAACGCACATTGGTTACATTGCAAACAGGCTTCTGGATGCCACAATGGCACTCTATCAGCGATTGAACGTCTTTCGTTGAATGTGATGTCGTTTCTCATTGTGCCGTCTAATAATTCATATTCCATGAATTTGCTGACTGGGAGATCATCACCACCGAGGTTACCAATAGCAGAAACATAGTTATCGAAATAATCATCACCGATTAATTTTGCTTCAACTTTTGGTTCTAATTGTTTCCATGCTTGGTCAACTTTGACTTCTCTTAAGCCTTCAGTACCAGCATCAATGGCTTTCCAGTTCATTTCGACGATGTCTTGGCCTTTCTTGGCGTAGGACTTTTCGGCGAATTTCTTCATCCAATGGTTGGCATCATCATATGGCATGATGTCTTGGTTGAGATAGAAGAAGGAAGCTTGGAGAATGGTATTTGTATGTCTACCCATACCAATTTCACCAGCAATCTTGTTAGCGTCGATGACGTAGAATTTTGCGCCTTTTGTCGCTAATTGATATTTAACACGGTTTGGTAACATCTTGATTAATGTTTCATCATCCATGTCGGTGTTAAGTAAGAAGGTGCCGCCATCTTTCAAGTTCTTTAACATATCAAATTTGAAGAGATATGTATCTAAGGAGCAAGAAATGAAGTCAGCGTTTTGCACGTAGTATGTGCTATGAATTGGGGATTTACCAAATCTTAAGTGAGAACGTGTAACACCACCAGCTTTACGGCTGTCGTAGGCAAAGTATGCTTGAGCATATTGACCTGTGGCATCACCAATAATCTTAATAGAAGATTTGTTAGCGGAAACTGTACCATCAGAACCTAAACCATAGAATAAACATGATGTATAGTCGCCTTTAACGTGATAATTGTTATCGACTGGGATGCTTAAGTGAGTCACATCGTCGTTGATGGAAACTGTGAAACCATTCCAACGATTTTCCGCTTTTAAGAAGTCGAAGACAGCTTTCATATCTTTTGGTTGAGTATCTTTTGAAGATAAGCCATAACGGCCACCTAAGATTTCAACATCGACGTTGTTGGCGTTAAGAGCGCTAACGACATCTTCGTATAAAGGTTCACCAGAAGCGCCAGCTTCTTTAGTTCTGTCTAAGACAGCGATAGTTTTAACTGATTTTGGAAGGACTGCTAATAAGTGTTTAGCGGAGAATGGACGATAGAGATGGACTTTGATTAAGCCAAGTTTTTCGCCTTTCTTATTTAAATCATCAATAACTTCGGTAATTGTTTCGGTAACACTACCCATAGCGATGATGACACGATCAGCATTCTTGTCACCATAATAAGTGAAAGGAGCATATGGACGACCAGTAAGTCTTGTGGCTTCTTTGAAGTACTTTTCTGCAACTTCGATAACTTCTTCCACTTTCTTATTTTGAGCTTCTCTACCTTGGAAGTAGATATCATCGTTTTCTGCACCACCACGTGTGACTGGGTGAGTATGTGGGTTCAAAGCACGTGCTCTGAATTTTTCCACTTTGTCCATTGGAAGTAATTTCTTCCATTCGTTGTCGTCGATGAATTCGACATTTTGAATTTCGTGTGAAG
>JAKSVL010000013.1 GCA_024407995.1 Bacilli bacterium
TTCTTGTTTTTATCTTTCTCTTCTTTCATTTCTTCTTTATCTTTAGGCATCACCTTTACCTCCTTTACTATTTAAATCATTGAAATAATCAGTCAAGGTCTTAGCGATATATTCTAAGGCTGATAAAGCTTGGTCATAATCAATTCTTGTTGGACCAAGGAGAGTAATTGCACGATTTCCTTCATCACCTAAGTCAATTTTCGCTGTAACCATCGAAACATCTGGGTTTCCTTCGATGTCACCGATACGGATGATTCGGCCATCTTTTTCTTTTTTGATTTCGCGATTGACTTCTTTCAACAATTGTTGATCCGCTAATAATTTGAATACTTTTTCAAGCTTTTCTGCATCGTTTTTGTATTCTTGGCGAGAGAACAATTCTTCACGTCCATAAAGACTCAAACGATCGGAAGCAAATCTAACGAACGTTTCAAGCAAAGCTTGGTAAACAAGGTCATGATCGACAATATATTCGCTTAAGACTGGTTTTAAGGCTTCAGTCTTTTCAACTAAATTCACAATTGGAGTGCCTTTTAATCTATCGTTCAACAGAGAAACACATGAGACGATTTCATCAGGCGATAAATTTTCAGGAACGATGAACGTTTTATTTTCTACATAGCCCTTATCTGTTACAAATATCGCTGTAATGGTATTGTCAGAAATTTGAACCATTTGGATAGATGCTAGTTTTTCTTCTTTTTCATCTGGACCCATGACAACAGTAACTAAGTTGGTCATGTGAGATAAAATCTCACAGCTTGCTTTAATAACCTCTTCAATGGATTTAACTTTATTATCCAAAACAACTTGAATGCGATTTTTTAGTTCTTCGTTAACACTACCATCTCTAAGTTTATCGCAATAATAACGATAGCCAGCGGCGGAAGGTACTCTGCCGGAAGATGAATGGGTTTTTTCGATGTAGCCCATCTTTTCTAACGCAAACATTTCGTTACGAATAGTTGCAGAAGAATAAGGAAGTTTATATTCATCGATTAATGTATGGCTGCCGACTGGCTGAGCATTTTTAATAAAATACTCGACAATGTATTTGAGGATTGTGTCACTACGATTTAGAGCCATAGGTTTTCTCCTTTTTAGCACTCACTTTCTTTTTGTGCTAATCTTATTTTAATTAATTCGTTAGCACTGTCAAGCGCAAACTGCTAAATATTTAATAATTATTATAATAAGGATATAAAAAAACGCTATTACAACATCAAAAAGCGATAAAAGTGCTAATAAATGTACAAAATTACAACAATTTCAAAATGATGCTATCAAGAACCATCATACCTTCATAAGTTGGGAATACACGATTGTTCTCTAATTTCAAAAGATTACGATCTATCATTTCGGTTATTTCTTTATGCTTATGTTTAACGATTGAGACGTCCAAACCTTCAATTGTTCTCAAGTTAAGCATAATTTGATATGTTATTTTATCGTTATTTGAGACAAATTCCTTATCACCAACAAATGCACGTGCTAAGTATTTACTTAAGTTGGTTGTATTTTTATATCTTGTCTCACCGATATAACCGCTCGCTCCTAAACCAATTCCATAATACTGTTCGTTACGCCAATAAGTCATATTGTGCTCAGATTGATAGCCATTTTTAGCCCAATTTGAGACTTCATAATGGATGAATCCGTTTGCGACAAGTATTTCTTCAACAATGTCATAATAAAGTCTCAAGTCGTCTTCATTTGGTTCTTTAAAGCCTTTATTAAATAAGGCAGTATGTGAGTGAATAGTTAAACCATAGCAAGAAATATGTTTAGGCTCTAATTTTAAAATATTTGTCAGATCTTGTCTCAAAATCTTTTTGCTTGCATGAGGAAGTCCTAATATTAAATCAATATTAATATTTTCTATTCCATTGTTTTTAAGACACTCGACAGCTTGAATTACCTGACTGAAACTATGTCGCCTGTTGAGATTATCAAGTATTTTTTGGTTGGTTGTTTGCACTCCGATCGAAATACGATTAACGCCATATTTTTTTAGTAACGATATCTTGAATGGACTTAATGATTCAGGATTAGCCTCAAATGTATATTCTTTTACACCTTCAGAATAGATACTAATTATTTTTAATAATTCTTCAAACAAATCATCATCTAAAGCAGTTGGTGTTCCTCCACCCACGTAAATTGTTTTTAAATTCTTTATTGGGTAAGAATTAAGTTCATCTTTTAAGGCTATCAGATATTTTTCTGCAAAATTACGAAAATACTGCAACTTTGTAAAGTCACAGTAATCGCAAATATTGGTACAAAATGGAATGTGAATATATAAAGATTTAACTTTATTCATCATCCTTATAGTTGCTAATTTGCTTAGCAACTTCTTCGTCTTCAACATCTTGGAGGACACGGCTCATTTCATCTTGAAGAATTTCTTCGTCGCTTGGTTTATCATCTTTTAAACGCGGACGAAGAACGCGATATAGAATGTAAGCTATTAAGCCTACAACAGCTGCTGCTAATACAACAACTAAGAATACGATTAGCATATCCATACTAGGCTTTCCTCCTTATTCTTTTTCAACTGGAATATAGACATATTTATTTTTAATCTTTTCTTTGCGATAGTAAAGAAGTTCTGCTAAATGATCCATTGATGTTCTTGCTGTTTCATAGGCACATTTTAGAGACTTTTTGTACTGAGCAATCGTATATTTTTTGCCTTTAGTACAATGTCTAGCATAGAATTTTGCTTCACCTTTTTTGAGTTCAGGATCTCTTTCAAGCAAATCTTGTTCTAAAAGAACAGCTTGCTTTTCATCGAGAGCAACTGGAATATATGCAACCGCTAATTCTTCCTGAATATATGTAACCTTAACAGTTTTCTTCTTTGGCTGTTCAATTACTGTTTCTGACTCGCTTGATAAAACAGGTTGAGCATCATCGGTGTCATTAGTTTCTTCAATTTCTTGTTCATCTTCATTGTTCGATTCAAACAAATCCACTGTTTCGATTTTTTCAATCTTATCTTCTTCGACTTCAACTTCCTTTTGTTCATCGTCGACTTTGTAGAAGTCTTGACGCATTTCATTAACTTTGTTTTTAGCAATTTCATCCAAGAAATTGTCAAAATATTGGCTCAAATGTTTAGCGGCGTAATTAACAAAATAAGTAATATCCGCTGTCTTTTGAACCTCGACATATATACGTGCAACTTCTTCGCTAGATAGTGTCATTAACTGTTCAATAGGTAAATCCACCACTGTATCGCCAAACGCTTCATGCGCTAAGATGGCTTTTGCCATCAAAACTGCCATTTCTTCTGAATATTTTGAGAATGGTTTAACATAGTTAATATAGAAATATACAACAATGGCTTTTAATGATGATGACAAGGCACTGCTACTAATAAATGTGAACAAGTTATTCATCATTGAATCAATAAGGTTATATGGTGCAGAGGTATAAACACGATTGATTAAGACACGATTTTCTGGATTATGATCCTCACTAGAACGATAGAATTCAGTCAATTCTTCAGTACCAAGGAGCTTAGAATAAAGATTTGCCAAGAAATCTTCATCAATTTGGTTGACATAAGCGGTTTTAATGTAGTTTAAAGCATTCACATAATTGACCAAAAGCATATTATTTGGAATAGCACTGACAACTTCTTTGCGAAGAACGCTATCTAAAAAGTCATCGCCGACTTGCAGTTGTTCCACTTCATTCAATACGTTTAGAATCTTTCTTTCAAAATTCTGTTTAATCGCACGATATCCACGAGTTTGAGGAGAGAGCATACCATATTCACGATTTACTCTGATAAGCTTCATTTCAAGGTTGTTTACCAAGCTATTAATTGCTGGACAACCGCAAAATAGAAGCATGTTTTTCTCGATTGTTCTAACGGTTAAATAATGATAAAAATTTGATCTATAGGCTAAAATATTTGCCCAGAAAGTATCAACTGATGTAATTTTGAGTTCACGAGCGACTTCATTTTTTGTTGCGTATTTGTCCTCAGTAAAACGCATTGCGAGATCATTGCCGGCCATATGAATACCTACCTTATGATTCAATGATATATTATCGCAATTTTATTTTCAATAATTATTTCTAAAAAACTACTAATTTTAAACTAGTTATCTTCTTCGTCGATGGAAAGAATTGACATGAATGCTTCTTGAGGAACTTCAACAGAACCAACCTTTTTCATTCGCTTTTTGCCTTCTTTTTGTTTTTCTAAAAGCTTCTTTTTACGAGAAATGTCTCCACCATAACATTTAGCAAGAACATCTTTTCTCACTGCTTTCACATCACATCGTGCAACAACCTTTCCACCAATAGCGGCTTGAATAGGAATTTCAAATTGTTGTCTAGGAATGACTGTTTTAATTTTTCTAATAATGCCTAATCCACGATGGTAACCATCTGGACGATAAATAATGCTGCTTAACGCATCCACCACCTGACCATTAAGTAAAATATCTAATTTAACCAAATCAGCGCGTTTATAATCTGAAAAATCGTAGTCAAATGAGGCATAGCCTTTAGTATAGCTTTTTAGTTTATCAAAAAAGTTATAAACAATTTCCGAAAGAGGCAATTCATAGGTTAAAACCATACGAGTATCATCAAAATAATCGAGATTTTCATAAATTCCTCTTCTGTCACGGCATAATTCCATGATTGGGCCAATATATTCCTTTGGTGTCATGATATTCGCTTTAATATAAGGTTCTTCAATGTAAGAAACTTTGCTAGAATCTGGCATTTTACTTGGATTGTCGAGGTTGATAACTTCTCCGTCTGTCATATGTACTCTATATATAACTGAAGGTGCAGTCAAAATTAGATCTAAATTATATTCTCTTTCAAGTCTTTCTTGCACCACATCCATATGCAAAAGTCCTAAAAAACCACATCTAAAGCCAAAGCCTAAGGCTTGGCTTGTTTCAGCAACAAATTGTAATGATGCATCGTTTAATGTGAGCTTTTCCAATGCTTCTTTTAAGTCTAAATAGTCATCGCTATCAACTGGATATAAACCACAATAAACCATTGGGTTCATGATGCGGTATCCTGGCAAAGCTTCTTTGGCAGGATTATCAACTAAAGTCACAGTGTCACCAGGGCGGACATCTTTGATGTCTTTAATTTGTGCAGCAATGTATCCAACTTGACCTGCGGTTAAAACATCAGTTTTTAATTCATTTGGTGTTCTAATGCCAAGTTCAATAATTTGATATTCTTTTCCTGCTTGCATAAGACAAATCTTGTCACCCACTTTGACTTGGCCATCTTTAATTCTTACTAAAACTATGACGCCACGATATGGATCATAATAACTATCAAAAATCAAAGCTTTCAGCGGAGCATTTAAGTCGCCGTGCGGGGCTGGAACGCCTTTGACAATGGCTTCTAGTAATTCATGAACGTGAAGGCCTGTTTTGGCACTTACTTCCACAGCTTCATCACACGGAATACCAATTTTCTTCTCAATTTCATCTTTTGCCATTTGTGGATTTGCAGATGGTAAATCAACTTTGTTGATTACTGGCACGATTTCTAAATCATTATCAACCGCTAAATAGGCGTTTGCCAATGTTTGAGCCTCAACACCTTGTGTAGCATCAACAACCAAAAGAGCTCCTTCACACGCAGCTAAGGAACGCGAAACTTCGTAAGTAAAGTCAACATGTCCGGGAGTATCAATTAAATTAAAGACATAATCTTCGCCATCGTCTGCGTGATAACTCAATGTTACAGCATTTAATTTGATGGTAATGCCTCTTTCTCTTTCCAAATCCATCGAATCAAGAATTTGATCTTTCATTTCTCTAGCTTCAATTGCCCCAGTCAATTCTAAAATACGATCCGCTAGAGTGGATTTGCCGTGATCAATATGAGCTACGATAGAAAAGTTTCTAATTTTCTTTTGTTCAAAATTCATAATTAACGTTTTGATAAATATTAAAGAGGCTTCTTTTATTGTTGATTGTCACTATTTTCTTCATTAGAAGAAACATTTTCAACACTATTAGAATTATCAGCTTCTTCTGATTCGCTTTGTTTTATTTCTTCTTCGATTTCCAACAATCCAGGAACAGGATATTTAAAGTGATAAATAGCTTCGAATGTATAAGCAAGGAAAAGATAAGTTAAAACAGGAGGAATGCCATATTGGTAAACAAGCGGATCGGCTGGTTTAGAAATCAAACAGAATAAGTCGAAACTGATAAGATAAACCGCTAAAGGTAAAACAATAATTTTATCGATAATAGCAATCTTTTTTCTTCTTTTCTTGCTAAAAAACGCCCAGAAAAAATCAATAATCAGCCAGGTTCCACCAAAAACGGTAACCCAATTAAAGATTGTATGGTGCCTTTCGCTAATCTTGATGACTTGAGTAAACTCTAAAATTGCAATCACTAAAAAAGCTAAAGCAAACAAGGCAAGTTCGCCACTATATAGAAGTTTTGCTTTAGTCATCATGTCCATTTTCTTTTTCATTGGACATATTCTAACATTAACGGTTTATTTCTTAAAGAAATCTTTTAATATGTCTTCTAATTCATCGCTAGAAAACACTACCTCGTATTCTCGCCATTCCGCTTTGAAGGAATCGCGATATTCATTATTCAAGTACCGTTCATCAATTAGCAAAACTGCACCTTTATCTTTTTCGCTTCTAATAACACGTCCTAATGCTTGCATGATTTTGTTCATTCCTGGATTTAGATATGCGTAGTCATGTCCTGACAAACCTTTTTCATCGTAATGCTTAGCAATTTGATCGCTGATAAAGTTAAGGCGTGGCATACCAATGCCAACAATGACCGCTCCAATTAGACGGTCACTAACGAGATCGATGCCTTCTCCAAAAGCACCACCTACAACAACAAAAGCCACAGATGTTACTTCTGGGGCAGGTTTAAAATTATCTAAAAAAGCTTGCTTTTCTTCGTCACTCATATCTTGCTTTTGCTCGTATAACAATGCAGAATCTAAATCGATATATGGCATCAAATTTCGTAAATACTCATAGCTCGGCAAAAAGACAAAATAATTTCCTATTTTGTTTTTAACAAAATTCTTAATATAATCCGCGACTTTTTGATACGACGTGTCTCTTTTTTTGTAACGAACTGAGACGTTTGGTGCAATGATTATTTTTAAATTTTCTTTCGGGAAAGGAGAAGGCAAAACTAGGCGAGCATCTTCGTCTGTGCCCCCTAATGTATTAATGTAATACTCTAGTGGCGATAACGTTGCAGAAAATAATACTGATCCTTTGATTTTTGACAAAGATTCGTTAAGAAATGATGAAGCATCTAAACAATTAACTTTTAAAGTGAGATTATCATTATTCTTTTCAAAGAAAAGCAAATAATTATCATCTACAAATTCGAGGATACGATTAAAACGATTCACTTCAAGATAACATTCCAAAAGTTCCTTGGTCATTTCTTTGTTTTCGTTTTTACTGATATCCTGCATTGTGGTAATAAAAGAAGAAATAGCTTTGTAAGTATAGTCGTTAAAACAATCAACTATATGATTTCCATCTTCTTCATCCGAATACTCTTTGAACATCTTATTCATTTTTGACATTGCTAGTTTAAGCTTGTGAAGCTTTGAATGACGTGTAGATTTTCTTGCCTCTTTAAAGGTTTGGTAGGATAAAGATGCTGAGTACATGTCTCTTGAACGGTCGATAAGATTATGCGCTTCATCTACTAACGCTAAAAAATGTGAAGAATCTTCATCAAAATAACGTTTCATATATGAGATAGGATCAAACATGTAGTTGTAATCACATACTATGACATCCATGAATAAGGACAAATCTAATTCATATTCAAAAGGACAAATTTGATTGTCATAGGCAATTTGTGTGATTAAGCCTAAATCAAAATCATCGTAATTAAGAAGCGAATAGCGCAAAATTGTTTGAATTTTATCATAGTAATGTTTGGTGTATGGACATTCATCAGGATTGCAAGCTTGTCCTTTACAAAAGCAGATTTTGTCTTTGGCAGTAATAATGATATCACTTAGTGATAATCCATTTTCTTTCATCACTTTTATAGCTTGATGAGCCGCTTCTTTGCCACTTGTTTTTGCAGTTAAATAGAAAATTTTGCTCTTTTCATCACCATTTAATGATTTGATGAAAGGGAAAAGGGTTGAGATGGTTTTGCCAATGCCAGTTGGCGCTTCAACAAAAAGGCGCTTTCCTTTTGTGGCGACAGCATAGCAATACTTTGCAAGTTCTCTTTGACCTGGACGATATTTATTAAAAGGGAAGCTTAAAGTCTCAATGCTTTTGTTTCTTGTCTCAATTTTGTGAAAAACAATGTTATAAAAATCTAAATATTGGTTAATTAAATCGATGACAAATTGTTCTAATTCTAGATAGTTGAACACGTATGTATCAATGAATTGTTCTTTTTCTTTTCCTTGGCGAATGTAAGTTAATTTTATACCGATATAATCTAGGCTGTTGAGTTTTGCAAACATATAGGCATAGCATTTAGCTTGGCCAAGATGCCAATCCAGATTATTGTCGTGAAAGATTTTTAAATCTTCAACCGTGGTCTTAATTTCATCAATGACGTATTCCTTATCGCTTCTTTTGATGATTCCATCAGCGCGACCTTCTAAAAGAATATCAATTTCATCGACGGTTAAGGAAACTGCTAATGGGTATTCAGCCATGTAATTTTTAGATTGGTTAGATTGATAAACTGAGTGAAGTCTTGAACCTTCATTCATGCTAGAACGATTAAAAACGCGATTGTCAATATCGCCACTTCTTAATAAAAAATCCACCAATTGGTGTACGGAAAACCTTAAACTTTTATCCATATTAGTAAAGTTTTTGGCCTAAAAGATTTTGATTACCATTAATAAATGAACGGTAATCCATTCTCTTTTTGCCTTCTTTTTGTACTTCTAGTAATGAAATTACTCCGTTGCTAGCTTGCATGTATAAACCATTTTTGTCCGCTTTAACAATTGCACCAATTTCTGCAGAAACAGAGTTGTCCACCATTTTTGCTTTATAAATTTTTAATTTTGTTTCATTTAGGTATAAGTATGCTCCTGGTTCATCGCTTAATCCGCGAATATAACCAATCAATTCTTTGGCCGACAAACTTAAATCAAGCTTTTCTTGCTCTGGCTTAATGATTGAACAGAATGTCACTTGATTTTCATCTTGTTCTTCGCCTTTTAACTCACCATCTATATATTTTGGTAAAGCTTCTAAAATAAGATCTCCAGCAGCAATTTTTATTTTGACAAATAAAGTTGTTGCGTTATCATCCTCATCAATCACCACTTCTTTTTTTGCATACATTTTGCCTGCATCCATTGCTTTGACCATTTCCATTAATGTCACTCCAGTGATTTGTTCATTATTTATCAAAGATGTTTGTACTGGAGAAGCACCACGATATTTAGGGAGCAATGAGCCATGAAGATTCAAGCAACCCATTGGCACTTTATTTAAAAAACCTTCAGGAACGATTTGACCATATGCTAATGTGATGACTAGATCTGGTTTTATTTCATTAATGAAATCATAATCTAAACGAATTTTAGCTGGTTGAAAAACAGGAATTTGATACTTTTCTGCAACTACTTTAGTTGGGACTTTTTCAATAATTCCTTTTCTACCGACAGGATGATCAGGTTGAGCAACGAGTCCGACAAAATGATATCCATCAGCAATCATCTTTTCGAAGACGTAAGCAGATATCTCAGGAGTCCCCATAAACAACAAACGTAAATCATTTTTATTCATGCTTTTATTATACATTTCTATAACTTCTTTTTCTATATATTTCAGGGAATAAAAAACAAGTTTTTTTCTTTTAATGTTTTGCCTTACCGAATTCAAGCAATTAAGTGAACACTGACTATTTTGATCGTATATATGAGCGCATAATCGAGCGAATGAGCGCTATATAGTTTCAAATTTTCTTTTGATTTGGTAAAATAGGAAAGTACGATGGGGTTTTATCCATCATTAATGGAATTAAAATCGCAGATTAAAGTCTGCATCTAATAAAATAAAGGGATATAAATATGGTAAGAACAAATGAAAACGTCACTTCCTTTTTAGCAGGTGCGAAGGAATTGTTGAATACTTCTCGACAATTTAGTGATATCTATCGTTATATCATCAACAACAATCGCAAAAATGTTTATGCTGAATATTTCAATTTAAATAACAAAGTTAAATCCTATAAATATCAAAAATTCGATCAAAACGTCAAACGTTATGCTGCTTATATAAAGAGTAAAATAAACGCTGATGAAAATTCTCGAATTGTTCTAAAAATGACCAACTCACCTTGTTGGGGTGAGATTTTTTGGGCAATTATGATGAGTGGCTTTGTGCCAATTTTGATTGATGCAAAATTACCTAGAGACAATGCTGAAAACTTAGCGAAGCAAGGAAAAGCAGTTGCCATTATTACCGATGACAGCCATGACTATAGCATTAGTAAAATTAGAACCGATAATATCCTACAATCATCAGTAAATGATGATGTAATTACCAAATGGGCTAACGAGGCGATATTCTCTTCTGGTGGCACAACAGGTGATACAAAATTAATGGTTTTCAATGGTGAAAATTTTGTTCATCAAATCTGCTGTTCATTAGATATGGGTAAGGAAACCACCGATATTATTTATAATAAAAAATGTGGCAAAGTTAAGATCTTAGCAATGATTCCTTTCCATCATATATTTGGTTTCGTCGCTGTTTTTCTTTGGTATACATTCTATGGTAAGACATTGGTTTTTCCAAAAAGCAATACCCCAAACGACTTGTTACAAATTTGTCAAAAAGTTGGTGTAACTCATGTCTATAGCGTTCCACTATTCTGGGATTCTTTAGCCTTATCAACAACACGTAAGTTTGCTATGCAAAACGATGACAAAAAAGTTTTATTGGATAAGATGATTAAATATAATCTAAAAGAAATCGATGCAAAAGAAGCTGGTCTAGCTTCAAAACCAATAGTGAATGATAAAATCAAAGCAATTATTTTAGGTAAAAAGGTAAGATATTGTATTTCCGGTGGCGGTTATCTTTCTAGTGATACATTAAGGACCATTAATGGACTTGGTTATCCTTTGTATAACGGATACGGCATGACAGAAATTGGTGTCACTTCTGTGGAATTATCCAAAGATGTTGACGTTCGTTTGCTGGGTCAAATCGGTCATCCACTTCATGGTGTTGAATATCGAATAAACGAGAATAATGAGCTATTTGTTAAATCTCCTACAATACACATTAGAGAAATCATTGCAGGTGTCGAAAGCGATACAAAATTTGTTGATGGTTTCTATCCAACTGGTGATGTTGTTTCCAAAGAAGGAAATGGCTATCTCATCAAAGGTAGAATGAAAGATGTCATCATTAACGCAAATGGAGAAAACATTTTCCCAGATGAATTGGAAATTTATTTCAAAGGTCTGCCATTCGTTAATAATTTATGCGTTTTAGGTGTCATCAGCAAAGATAAAACCATGCATGAAGATACTGTTCTTGTTTTAGAAATTGATGATAAAGCAAACGAAGAAACTTTAAAAGATTTAGAAAAGACAATTAAGGAAATTAAGCTTCCTCATGATACAGTTATTGATCAAATATACCTTGCAAAGAATTGTTTGCCACTCGCTAACAACATGAAAGTCAAACGCTTCGCAATCAAAAAAGATATCGAGAATAGTTCAAACAAGTATGTTTTGATCAACGCTAAGAAAACCAGCACCAAAACAAGAAAATTCAGCGAAGAAACACTGAAAAACATCCTTCCAGAAGTGAGAAAATTATTTAGTAAAGTTCTTATTCTTCCGTCTTTCAAAATTGATGATGAAGACCACTGGATTAATGATTTAGGTGGCGACTCCATGAACTACGTTGAGCTCGTTCAAGAAATAGACAACGCTTTCAACATTGAAATCACTGAAGAAAAATACGGTCAGCTCACCTGCGTTAACGATTTCGTAGAAGAAATCGCTCGTTTAACAAAATAAAATTAGTAATTGATGAATAAATAATTGCATTATTTGTGTAGTTTTGTTATTATTACACACGGCACTAAGAAAGAGGTAACTTTATGGCTAACATAAAATCACAAATCAAACGTATTAAAACTAATGAAAAGGCTCGTCAAAGAAATGCTTCTGCAAAAAGCGCAATCCGCACTTCTATCAAAAAAGTTAAATTAGCAGTCGAAGCAAAAGATTTAGCAAACGCTGAAGAACTTTTAAAAGCTGCTTTCCGTTTAATTGATAAATCTGTCAGTGATGGCGTTCAACATAAGAACACTGCTGCCAGACAAAAAGGCGAACTTTCTCGTTTAGTTAACGGTCTTAAATAGTTAATTTCTCTTAAAATTAATTAAGAACAGTTCAAAACTGTAATTGCGGTCTAAGAGACCGCTTTTAATTTGCAAATCTAGTTGATATAAATCTTCTAACGTTTGATTAATTCGTTTTTGAGAAATAATCATACTATTCTTTTTTAAAATCTTTGCTCTAATTGGATTGATTGAGAGTTCTGAAGCGATGGCATCAGCGTCAAAATGCTTTTTTGATAAATATGAAACACGATTTAAAAGACGAAACTGATTAGCTATCATTGGAATCAAAGTTTCTGGCTTAGTATTAGCGCTTTTCAAATCACGATACAAACTAATAGCCTCAACATTTTTGTTGTCTAATAAATAATTAAAAAGGAGAAAAGCATTTTCTTCTAAAGGCCTTGTTACCATTAAAGTTACGTCTTCATATGTGATGTGATCAGAATATAACGCTAATTTACTACCATTATTAAATAAAGAAGCATAATCACCTTCTGTTCTTCTTGCTAATTCATTTACAGCATCATTATCAATTCTATTATTTGGCCATTTTTCTTTGAAATAATGCGCCACAACCTCAAACCACTGGCTTTCTTTTGGTTCTTCTAAAACGATAATTTGGCCATTTTTTTCAATAGCTTGATATACATCACTTTTCTTATCAACATCGCTTTCGCTAGTATTGACTAGAAAGATTAGATCGCAATTTTCATCTGGATGATTAATGCAATTAATCAATTTGTTGTAATCTTGATCACTTTCTAACTTATTGCGACCTTTTTCTTTTAATAAAAAATAAGGATTATCAACGACAACTGCCTTATGGTCATAACCTAAAGGCAAATAGTTAACATCATCTACTATTTCTTGCACCAAAACAAGAGAAGCATCGTGCTTGATAAAATTTATCGCATCAATCTCGCCAAGGGATTTTTTAACAATACTTTTCATTTGGCTTTTTAAGCGGATATTTTGCTTGCCGTTAATTAAATAAATCATATAAATGATTATAAGATATTTTTTAAGCCTTAACTAGACAAATATACTACGATAGCTAATCGTACCTTCAATGTCAGTTCGCCTAATCTTGATCTTGTATTTATTGAGCACAGAAATTACTTCTTTACTCGGATGGCCATATTTATTGTTTTTGCCACAAGATATAATTGCTTCCTTTGGCGATAAGTATTTGATCCATTCTTCGCATGTTGATGTGTTAGAGCCATGATGGCCAACTTTCAATATGTCACATTTAATTCCGCTTCTATTTTTGATAATTTCTTTTTCAATATAACTTGTAGCGTCGCCCATAACTATGATGTCTTTGTGACAAACGTTGAAAGAAAGAACTAACGACTTTTCATTTTCATCCTCGCTAGAGGCATAATAATTTAGATTATTAAATGTTAGATTACCAATATTTAAAGGAAAATCACTTGTATAATCGAGAACTTGTCTCACATCATATGACTTTGCAAGATCATTTAAAGCTCCATAATGATCTGTATCATAGTGTGTAATTAATACAGCATCTATCTTGTATATTCTCTTTTTCCTCAAAAATGGGACTAGTGATTCATTTGCAACATCCATATAAGCAAGACCGCCAGTATCAATTAAAACAGTCTTGTTATGGTTCCTAATCAATGTACAGTCACCTTGACCTACATTTACAAAATCGATCTCATCAGAAATTAAATTATTAATTGGTAAAGCGTTAAATAATAAAATAGAAAGTTGACAAGTTAAGAAAAAACGATGCATAGGCACAAAACGTTTAGATAAATAATAAAGCCAAGCAACATACATAAAATAGTATATTGAGACCATAACTTCATTTAAACATGGCGAATTAACACCAAAAGATAATGGCTCTAAAATCGCAGTAATCCAACTAAGAACATTTACCAAAAAACCAATCACAGGATATAAAGGAGCATAAAAGAAGCATAAAAGAGAAACAATCGCTATCAAAATAAAGAAAGGCGAAAGCAAAACTTGTAAAGGTAATGACATTATTACAATTTTATTGTAATAAAAGATTTCAAACGGCAAAAAGAATAAATAAATGATTAAATATCTAACAAACCATTTCTTAACTTTATGAGATCGATAGACATTTCGTGACAAGTAATATACAAGCGGAATTAAAAAACCAAGTATAAAGCCATCTTGTCTCGCTAAATATCGATTCAGAATCAATGAAACAATGCCAATAAAAGCTAGAATAGTTAAATATGAATATTTTTTATTAAATACATAGCTATTTATCCAACGCGCTATAAGGAATAGCATCATTTTCATAATGCTAAAACGTGGAAAAGTAAATACGGTGTATAAAGATAGTATACCGATAGAAGCTACATCTGCATATTTATCCTTCATATATCTTGATAATATGCTTTTAAAAAATTTGTAAAATGCACCTAGAAAGATTCCGCTAGCTGATAAAAACCTTGCTAAATGAAGATCCTTCAAATTCGTACTTAATTCACTATCTCCACCATCAGAAAATAATATCGCGCCTATCACACTTCTTTGTTCTTGATTAAAATGCGATAACAACTTCTCTCTTCTGTCATTAATTCTGATTGGATTACGAAAATCATATGTAACTTTCTTTGCCTCAATGGCGTGAAAAACGCCCTTTTTATTTAAATAGTTTTCAAAGTCAAAGGATGATTCAATTGTCGAAAAAGAAATTTCTTCACGTCGACCTTCAATAGTTAAAAAATCGCCTATATCATATGAATGATTTTTTAAGCCGACGTAAAGTCTTTCTCCTCCACTGTTAAAAAGAAAATAATTATCTTTTGCCGCATATACAAAGCCTTTATATGAATCTCTAGGAGCAGGAATAATATGGATAAAGGATATAGAGAAGCCTAAAAGGAAAGAGAAAGAACAAACAAGGCAGACTTTGTAGCGGAATCTCTTTAGAACAAAGAAGAGAAAGACCAATGCCGCTATCGAAATGCCTATATAGGCACTAGATAGAGCTAAACCTAACCATAACGAAAGAAAGATTAGTAAGAGAATCACGAATGAAGAATAACGTAATTACGAATCTTGTTATAGGTCGCGTTACCGATGCCATAAACTTCCATTAGTTCCTCAATGGTATCAAAAACACCATTTTCGGTTCTGTATGAAACACTGGAACTTGCAATCGAAGTCGTAATGCCATTAACGGTTAATAAAGTTGCAGCATCATCTTCATTGATGTTTACTCTAGTAATAGCGGTTTTAGAACAAATGTCAGTTTCATCATATTTGCCCGGAATGTAATAAGTAGAACCACTTTTCAAAGGGGCGAAATCAAAATATGCTAAATCATCAGCAGTACTCTTAACTCCTCCCGCCGCTTCAATAAGATCAGCCATGGTAATATTGTCACTAAGGACATATGTACCCGCCTTATTTACTTCTCCTTCAATTGTATAGCGGAAACCATCACTTACAATTTCAGAAATAGAATTTACGTTGTTTGATTGATTGAGATCTGGGTCGATAATTAAAAAGCCCATAATGACCACAAATGCGGCGACAACTACGCCAATTAAGATCTTAAACATAAAAAACCCTCCTATTTTACCAATAGTGAGGATTTTCTAAATTTTTCCTAAAAAAGTTAATTTTTTTATTTAATTTCGATTTTTAAGATTTCAACTTTATATGTTTTGATAGCCTTAACTTCAATGATATCACCAACTGTTTTGCCGACTAAGGCTTCGCCTAAGACGCAAGAATTGGAAATTTTGCCATTCATTGGATCTGATTCAACGGTACCAACAATCATATAAGATGCTTCTTTATTATTTTCTAAGAATCTAATTGTAACAGTAGAGCCAAGACCGACTTTTTTAGTGCTTGCTTTACCTTCTTCGATAATTTCAGAATTCGCTAAAATGTTTTCGATTTCTTTAATACGGCCTTCGACTTCGGCTTGTTTGCCTCTAGCAGCATCGTAGTCAGCATTTTCGCTTAAGTCACCTTGTGCACGAGCTTCAGCTAATTGACGTTTGACTTCTTCACGAGCATCATTGACTAAATATTGTAATTCTTCTTGTAATTTCTTATAACCAGCTTTGGTAAGTTTTTGTTTATCTGCCATTTTAATTACCTCATTTCTGCATGCGATATTATATCAATATCGAATTAATAATACCAATAATTATTTATGCTTTCTTTAAATCTTGGATTTTAGGGTCATCTTGCCAAGCATTAAAGACTTCTTCGACTTCGTCGTATTCTTCGTCATCTTCAATAGCGACAAGTTCACCACTGTCAAGTTCGCCAACATAGCGCATGACTATCACATTTTCTTCTGGATCCTCAGTGTCATAGAAGAAAACATATTTTGCATTCCTTTCTTCGTTTTCACTTGTGAAAAGAATTTGCATTAAATGTTCTTTGTTGTCTTGGTCGGTCACAACCATTTGTGTTTCGTTTTTAATTTCCATTTTAAAATCCTTTCATGCGTAAATATGTATCTAAGATAATGCACGCTGCAATGCGATCAACATTATCTTTTCTTTGTTGATGATTCATTCCTCTTTCGGAGATATTTTTATTAGCGGTTACACTAGATAATCTTTCGTCCATCATTTCGATATTTAATGTTGGTCTTTCTTTTAGTAAATCTTCTTTAAAGCGCAAACAATTTTGGCTCATTTCGCTTTGTTCTCCACTTAAGTGGAGAGGAAGACCAATCACTACATCATTAATCATCATCTTATCCAAAAGTTCAAAGACATGTTTTCTCGCGACTATATATTGATTGCGGTCAAATCTAAATGTCTCAAGACCATGAACAAAACCGAGTGAATCGCTATATGCGATGCCAAGAGTTTTTACGCCTAAATCCAAACCTAAATATTTATTCATTATTTTAATAATAAATCCTTTACTTCTGAAAGTTTAGCAATATCACGTCCAGCGCCTGATGCTAAATCTGGACGTCCACCGCCTGAACCACCTAATAAAGTGGCGGCTTCTTTGACTAATTTTCCGGCTAAGAAGCCTTTTTCATTAGCAAGTTTTGAAGCAGCAGCAACTAGTGGATAGCCACCATTTTCTTCACCAATAAGAAGAATAAGGTAATTGTCTTTATTGAGTTTTAAAGAATCAACAATTTTTGATAATGATTCACGTTTTTGTTCCTTTAGGAATTTAACAAGAACGTGAAGGCCATCTTTTTCCACAAATTCGCTCTTTAAGCCGTCGCTTGTCGCGTTTGCAAGCTTTTGGTTAAGCATTTCATTTTCTTTCTTTAAAACGTCTTTTTCGTTTTGTAATGATTTAATCTTGCTAGGCACATCGTTGATGGAGCCAATTGCTAATAAATCTCTGCTTTGGTTAAGAATATTTTCTCTCTTCTTGAGAAGTTCATAAGCACCGAAGGAGGTTCTGGCTTGAATTCTTCTAATACCAGCAGCAACTGATTCTTCATACTCAATAGCAAAGATACCGATATCGGATGTATTATTAACGTGAGTGCCACCACAGAATTCTTTTGAGACATGACCAAAGGTGACTACTCTAACTGTGTCTCCATATTTGTCATCAAATAAGGCTTTAGCACCCATCTTTTTAGCTTCTTCGATTGGCAACACAAATGTTTCTTCTTTGATACCGTTAGCAATGTATTGATTGACTCTTCTTTCAACTTCCGCAATTTCTTCAGCGGTCATTTTACTAAAATGATTGAAGTCGAAGTGTGAGTATTCATCAGTGACATAACTACCATGTTGGGCAATGTGATCACCCAAAACTTCTGTTAACGCTTGTTGCAACAAGTGCACCGAAGAGTGATTTCTTGCAATTAAAGCACGACGATTTTCATCGATTTTAGCGGTAACTTGATCGCCAATTTTTATTTCCCCAAACATAAGTTTGACAGAATGAAGATGTTGCTTATTTGGTGCTTTAATGACATTGGTAACTTTAGCAGACATATTATCATTTTCAATGAAGCCGGTATCAGCAATTTGACCACCGCTTTCTGCATAGAAATTAGTTTCATCAAGCATAATTTCGCCTTCATCATCAATAGAATCTACTTTGCTGCCATCTTTGAAACAAGCAATAACTTTAGCATTTGTTGGGGTGCTCAAGTAATTAAATTTAGAGGCAATTGTACAATTCATCAAATCAATTGCTTGTTTATTCATTGATTGTTGATCGCCACGCGCTAACCTTGCTCTTTCTTTTTGCTCTTTCATGAGCTTTTCAAATTCTACTAAATCAACTTGAATGCCTTGTTCTTCGCATATTTCAAGAGTTAATTCTTTTGGAAAACCAAAAGTATCATATAATTTGAAAACATCACTGCCAGAAACAGCTTTGTTATCGTTGATAAGCTTTAACAACAAAGCTTCGCCGTTTGTAAGAGTTTTAATAAATTTTTCTTCTTCAGCTTTAATGATTTTTGCCACATAATCTTTCTTATTTTCTAAATAAGGATAATAGTCTTCCATGTTATTTGCCACAACATCGACTAATTGGTATAAGAATGGTTTTTCAACGCCCAAAACTTTGCCATAGCGAACCGCTCTTCTTAAAAGACGGCGCAAAACATAACCGCGACCTTCATTTGAGAAACTTTCACCATCAGTTAAAGCAAATGTAATTGTTCTAATATGATCGGCGATTACTCTAAAAGCACGCATGTTAGAAGCATATTTTTGCCCACATAAAGCTTCGGTTTTTTCAATCATTGGCCAGAACAAATCTGTTTCATAGCAAGTATCTGTGCCTTGAATGACAGTCACAAATCTTTCTAATCCAGCACCTGTATCAATATTTTTGCTAGGTAATTCTTTATATTCGCTTCTTGGCTTTCCTGGTTCACTATTGAACTGTGAAAACACAATATTCCAAATTTCCACAAATCTAAAATTTGGTAAATCGTCAATTAATAATTTTAAGCCAATGCCTTCTGGATCGAATTTTTCTCCACGATCAAAGTGAACTTCGGTATCAGGGCCACATGGACCTTCACCAATCTCCCAGAAGTTATCTTCCTTTTTAATTAAATGACTTTCATCAATACCCGCATCCATCCATAATTTTTTAGTTTCTAAATCGTCTGGATGATAAGTCATATATAATTTTTCCTTTGGAAAATTGAACCATTTTTCACTAGTTAAAAGTTCAACTGCCCATGGAATAACTTCTTTTCTAAAATAATCACCGATAGAGAAATTACCTAAAAAATCGAAAAATGTTAAGTGAGTGGCATCGCCA
>JAKSVL010000014.1 GCA_024407995.1 Bacilli bacterium
CAATTGAATTAATTTATGTTAGAAATAGCCCGAAATTATGCTGAAGCACTTCTATCGATAGCAAACGATGAAAATAAAGTCGTTGATTATCAATTAGAAGTCAAACAATTAATGAAGATTATCAAAGATAATCCAGACTTTCTTGTGCTCTTGGATTCAAGATTCCTTTCTGTCTCAGAGAGGAAAGAAAAAGTCTCAGAAATTTTAGTTAATTTTTCTGAAGATATTGTTAATTTTGTAAAAATTATTGTCGCGCATAATCGCATCAGCAATTTAGAAGACATCTTGCAAGCTTTTAATACTTTATGTAATGAAAAGCGTGATGTTGTGGAAGGGCTTATCTATACCGCTTTCCCTCTCAAAGAAGAAACTCTTCTTAAAATTAAACAAAAAATCAGTCAAATTGAACATCATGATGTAGATTTAATCGTCCGCATCGACCCATCGTTAATTGGTGGTGTTAAGGTGGTTATCAATAGCCATGTCTATGATGGTTCAGTTAAAAACAAATTAGAAAAAATGCAAATCGACCTTTCTAGAAAGGAGTTTTAGAACATGAAAATCAACGCAAGTGAAATCAGTGCTCTGATTAAAGAACAAATTAAAAACTATCGCCAAAAAATAGATAGTAGTGATGTCGGTACAGTCATCTCAGTTGGTGATGGTATTGCTAATGTCTATGGCTTAGAAAAAGCTATGCTTGGTGAACTTTTACTCTTCCCAAATCAAGTTTACGGCATGGTCATGAACTTAGAAAGCGACAGTGTTGGTGTGGTTCTTCTTGGTAACGACCAATTGGTTAAAGAAGGCGATATCGTGAGTCGCACAAAACAAGTTATGGAAGTTCCAGTAGGCGAAGCAATGCTTGGTCGCGTTGTGAATTCTTTAGGCCAGCCAATTGATGGTTTAGGCGAGATAAAGACTACGCGTACCCGTCCAATTGAAGTAATTGCTCCTGGTGTTATTAAAAGAAAAAGCGTTGATACTCCTTTAGAAACAGGCATTACCATGATTGATGCAATGACGCCAATCGGTCGTGGACAAAGAGAATTAATTATTGGCGATCGTCAAACCGGTAAAACCGCAATTGCCATTGACACAATTCTTAACCAAAAAGATAAAAATGTGATTTGCATTTATGTTGCAATCGGTCAAAAGAATAGTACAGTTGCCCAAATCGTCGATAAATTAAAAAGATTTAAAGCTATGGATTACACAATTGTTGTTAGCGCTTCCGCTAGTGAACCTGCGCCACTTCTTTATATTGCTCCATATGCCGGATGTGCTATGGCAGAAGAATTTATGTATCAAGGCAAAGATGTCTTAATTGTTTACGATGATTTAAGTAAGCACGCTGTTAGTTACCGCGCTCTTTCTCTATTATTAAAGAGAGCGCCAGGTAGAGAAGCCTATCCAGGTGATGTTTTCTACCTCCACAGTAGACTCTTAGAAAGAGCGTGTAAATTAGCTCCTGAATTTGGTGGTGGTTCTATTACTGCTTTGCCAATCGTTGAGACACAATCTGGCGATATAAGTGCATATATTCCTACCAATGTTATTTCTATTACCGATGGTCAAATCTTCTTACAATCTGACCTATTTAACGCTGGTCAGCGTCCTGCTATCGACAGTGGTCTTTCTGTTTCTCGTGTCGGTGGTGATGCTCAATATAAAGCCACTAAGCAAGTCGCTCGTAGTTTGAAAATTGAATTAGCGTCATATTTAGAAATGAAATCATTCTCCCAATTTGGTAGTGATTTAGATGCTTCAACCTTAGCGATTTTAAAGCATGGTGAAGCTTTAATGAGTGTGTTAAAACAAAAACAATACAATGTCTATCAATTAGATAAGCAAGTCTTTGACTTGTATGTAGCAAAAAATTCTTATTTAGATGGTTTAAATAAAGATGAAATTCGTCCGACATTGGATCAAGCTTATGAAGTTTTTAAAGCCACTCATCAAAATGTTTTAGACAACATTAACAAGAATAAAGAAATTTCTTCCGAGGATGAAAGTGTTCTTAGCAAGGAAATGCAGGAATTTTTTGAAAGTTTGAATAGGTAAATATGGCTCAAGAAGTAGCGAGAATTAAAAAGAGAATTAAATCCGTTAGTGGGTCTTATAAAATCACTTCGGCGATGAAACTTGTTTCAACCGTCAAATTAAAGAAGTGGAAAAATAAGATGCTTGCTAATAAGGAATACGCTTTGCGAATTGATGAAATCGCTAAGACAGTTTTCGCTAACATTGAAGAAAGCAAAAACCCATATTTTATCAAGAAAAATGCTGATAAAAACTTATATATAGTTTTATCTTCTTCTCTTGGCTTATGTGGTGCTTATAACAGCAACATTTTCCGCCTTGCGGATGCCAAAATTACCGAAAATGATGATGCAATAATTTTGGGCAATAAGGCCATCAGCCATTATCAAAACGGTTCGTTCAATAAAATTGAAACTTTCAAAGAATATTCTGATGTGTCAGATATCAGCATGATTAATGCAATTGTTGATTTTATCAAAACAGAATATTTAAAGGGGACCTATAGTGAAATTCATCTCATCTATACGGCTTACAAAAATTCTCTTGTTTTCCATCCTCTCGACTATCAAGTGTTGCCATTAGTGATGGATAAACAAGAAAAAACTCCATACCCCCCAATTATGGAGCCAAATCAAGAAGCTCTTATTTCTACTCTTGTTCCACTTTATTTGAAAAACAGCATTTATGCTAAGTTCTTAGAAAGTGCTGTATGCGAACAAGCAGCTCGCAGTAATGCGATGGAAAACGCTACTAAAAACGCTGAAGAGTTGCTTGATAACTTACAAATTGAATTTAACAAAGCGCGCCAAGCCGCGATTACACAAGAAATTACCGAAATTGTCGGTGCTAGTAAAAACTAAGGAGGCTTATTATGGAAAAGAAAGTCTTAGGTAGTATTAAACAAGTTGTTGGTCCAGTCGTGGACGTGCAGTTCAAAGATCAACACCTGCCAGAATTGTTAACTGCTTTAGTTATCCCTTTACCAGATGACAACCAATTAACCGTAGAAGTTGTTCAACACATTGGAGATGATGCGGTTAGATGCATTTCAATGGGCCCAACAGAAGGTTTGGTTAGAGGCATGGAAGCAATTTCATTAGAGCATCCAATTAGTGTTCCAGTTGGTAAAAAAACACTTGGAAGAATGTTCAATGTTTTAGGCGAACCAATAGATGGCTTAGAACCATTAACAGATGTTAAAAGAATGTCAATCCATCGTTTACCTCCTAAGTTCAAAGATCAATCTGTTAAAACTGAAATCTTTGAAACTGGTATTAAAGTCATCGATCTTCTTTGTCCATATGTCAAAGGTGGAAAGATTGGTTTATTCGGTGGCGCTGGTGTTGGAAAGACAGTTTTAATTCAAGAATTAATGAACAATATCGCCAACGAAAAAGGCGGCATTTCTGTTTTCGCTGGTGTAGGTGAAAGAAGCCGTGAAGGCAACGACTTATATCATGAAATGCAAAAGACTGGCGTTATTGATAAGACCGCTTTAGTGTTTGGCCAAATGAATGAGCCACCAGGTGCTCGTATGCGTGTCGCTTTAAGCGGACTTACTCTAGCTGAATATTTCCGTGATGAAGAACATAGTGATGTTCTGCTTTTCATTGATAATATTTTTAGATTTACTCAAGCCGGTAGTGAAGTATCAGCTTTACTAGGTCGTATGCCTAGTGCTGTTGGTTATCAACCAACATTGGCAACAGAAATGGGTCAATTGCAAGAAAGAATTACTTCAACCGCTGATGGTTCCATTACATCCGTACAAGCCATTTATGTTCCTGCGGATGATTTAACCGACCCTGCGCCTGCTACGACATTCTCGCATTTGGATGCGAAAACTGTTTTAGATCGTAATACTGCAGCATTAGGCATTTATCCTGCTGTTGATCCATTAAACAGTTCATCAACCGCTCTAGAAGTTAACGTGGTGGGTCAAGAACATTACGAAGTAGCAAGAGGCGTTATCGAAACACTAGAAAGATATAAGGAATTAAGCGATATCATAGCCATCCTTGGTATGGATGAATTAAGTGACGAAGATAAACTTACCGTGGCGCGTGCCAGAAAGATAAGAAACTTCTTATCACAACCATTCCATGTTGCTTCTAGATTTAATGGTACCGAAGGTATCTTTGTTAAAAGGGAAGATACAGTGCGCAGCTTTAAAGCTATTTTAAATGGTAAATATGATGAATACCCAGAAGCAGCATTCTTATATGTTGGTACTATTGAAGATGCGAGAAAGAAAGCGGAGTTATATCGTAAATGAAAACCTTCCTTCTAGAAATATATACACCATATGGTAAATATTTCGACCGCTATGTCGAAGAATTAATCATCCAAACGGAAGAATACGTTTTAGGCATTTTGCCTAATCACACACCTTTAATTGCAAAAGTTAAAACTTCGAAAATGGAAATCATCCAAAACGGTGAGAAAAAATGCTACGCTATTGGTGAAGGTTTATTAAATGTAAAAAAAGATGGCGTTGTTTTACTTTTGGAATCAATCGAAAGTAAAGAAGAAATCGACATCGAAAGAGCAAAACAGGCTAAGAGCCGCGCTGAAGAACGTTTACAAGCTCCACTCAACATTGATGTGGAAAGAGCCACAAAAGCGTTAATAAGGGCTAATAACCGCATTAGCATTTACGAAGACGAATAGGAGGAAACTATATGCATTCATGGCATGATGTCAAAGCGAGTCGTGTGACACCTCAAAAATTTCTCGCGATGATTGAAATTTCTAAAGGCAGCAAAAATAAATATGAACTTGATAAAGAAACAGGTCATCTTATCTTAGACCGCGTTTTATTTACAAGTACTCACTATCCTCAAAACTATGGTTTTATTCCTCGTACTTTCGCTGATGACTATGATCCTTTGGATGTTTTAGTTCTTTGTTCAGAATCTATTATTCCAATGAGCTTTGTTGAATGCATACCAATTGGCGTTCTTGTCATGGTGGACAATGGTTTAAACGATGAAAAGATCATTGCTGTTGCGACAAATGACCCATTTTATAACTGCTATAAAGACATTAATGAAGTGCCTCCTCATATCATGGATGAGATTAAACATTTCTTCGCTGTTTATAAAACCCTTGAAGGCAAATCAACCTCTGTTGATGTAGTAAAAGATCATCTAGAAGCAGAACGTATTATCGAGCAATCTTTAAAAAATTATCACTCACAAATTGAACCTAAGATTCTTGCAGAAAGAAAAGCTAGAGGCTATTAATGATTCATATTGTTTTGTATCGTCCAGAAAAACCACAAAATACGGGCAATATCATGAGAACTTGTGTTGCCATTCATGCAACTCTTCATATTATTGGGCCTATTACTTTTTCGATTGATAGTAAAGACTTGCAACGGGTAGGTATGGACTATATCGATGATTTGAAAATGAATTTCTATCCAGATTATGAAGACTTTGTGAGACAAAATAAAGATGCAGATATTTATTATGTAACAAGGTACGCTAAAACAGTTTACAGCACATATGATTTTTCCAAAAAGATCGGGGACGTGTATCTAATGTTCGGCCGTGAATCGACTGGTATACCTCACGAAATATTAAAAGAACATCAAAATCGTTTGATGCGTATTCCTATGGTTCCAGAAGCAAGAAGTCTCAATTTGTCTAACTGTGTAGCACTTGTCTCGTATGAAGTTTTGAGACAGCAAGGCTTCCCGAGTTTGGCTACTGAAGAAGCAATAAAAGGACCAGATTTTTTGTTCAAAGACTAATTATTATTCTTTAATAAATCTACTGTACTTTCTCTAACTTCGTTTAACACGATAGTGGAATAATTGAGTAAAATGGCCTCGCCTAAGACTTGGCCTTTTTTAACATCCTTCATTGACGCAATCATCACTTCACCAGCACTTTTATTGGAAAGAATGAGACAAATTTCAGCCGCTAATAGTTTTTCTGGATTAGTCGGTTTATTATTTTTAATAATAACATGAGCGCCATGATAATCTTTGATATGCAAATAATAGTCTTCTTTACTAGCAACTTTGAATGTCAATTCATTGTTTGAAGATGCATTTTTCCCGTAGAGGATTTTTGTATTACCTAGAAGAACTGTGCCGTATTTAATACTTGCCATTTTTTTCTTCTGACTTTGTTTTGGCAATAGTTCCTGACAAAGAGATAGTAATTCATCATCATTCATAAATTTTGATGCAGATAAAACATATTCAAGGTAATCACTTTCTTGCTTGGCTTTATCTAATTCGATTGTGGCCATTTCAATTGTGCGTTTGCTCTTTTTATATTTCTTAAATAATTGGTTAGCATTTTCCACTAATGATTTGTTTTCATCTAAAGCAATGTTGTTATCTTTTAAATAACTATTTAATAATTCTTTTTCATACTGAAATGCTAATAAATTATTGGCAATTCCCGCATCTTTTAAATGTTCTTCAGCGCTAGCTATTTCGTTAGTTAAAACAATGCTTTTTTTGCCGAGCGATTTAATGCGCGTTTTGATATAGCGATATAAAGGTGTGAATTTTTCTTTTTTGTGAACATTAATAGCTTCTTGATAATATGCTACAGCTTGCTTTTTAATTTCTTCTAAGGAAGGAGTTTCATTTTCTTCTTGCATGTTGCTATGAGAAGGCAGTTCATAAGACAAACCATTAAGTATTGGACGGCTTGAAGTTATTGGTGCGTAGTGTAAAGCCTGGGCAATTTGTTTATTTTCATCAACAAAAACTAAATTTGCTTTCTGTGGAATGCATTCTAGATAAACATGCAATACAACTTTTTCATAATAATCGTTTGCTTTCTGCACAATCATTTCAATAACTCGATCATCATTAACAAGATTTAAATCGACAATAAAAGCGTCCTTAAGTATTTTTCTTAACAATTCGTTAAGCTTGCCTGTGATAGTGGGAATTGTTTCTTTGATTTGTATTAACGATAAAAAAGGATGCTGATGGTTTAAGGAAATCAGTAGTTTTTCATCTTTAATCATTGATAGTGTGCATAAAAAATCATGAGAATTAATCACAGTAATATTGTTAATGCGACAACCAACAATTTTTGAGCGTAATTCTTCAATAATTTTTCTAAATGAGGAAATAGAGTAATAATTCATCCTTTTATGATAACAAATTAAAACATAAAAAGTTGCACAATGTGTACTAATTCACTAAAATGAATTCAATTATTATGAAAAAAGGTTTGCTCATTATTTTAAGTGGTCCATCTGGTGTCGGCAAAGGCACAGTGCGCAAATACATCATGAAGCACCATTCTCTTCCTCTTGTATTTTCAATTTCAATGACAACCAGAGAACCTAGATCAACCGAGACAAATGGTGTTGAATATTATTTTGTTTCTAAGGAAGAATTCCAAAGAAATATTGATGAAGATAATTTCTTAGAGTGGGCAGAGTTTGTTGGTAACCGCTATGGTACGCCAAAGAGCTATGTTGAGCAATTAAGAAACGAAGGTAAAAATGTCATTCTTGAAATCGAAATCAATGGTGCAGAACAAGTGCTACAAAAGGTTAAAGATAATAGAGTTATTTCTTTCTTTTTAAGACCGCCATCACTTAAGCAACTTGAAGAAAGAATTAGAAAAAGAAAATCAGAATCTGAAGAAACGATTCAAAAGCGTCTCGCTAAAGGAAAGAGCGAAATGGAAAAAGCCAAAAATTATGACTTTGTCATTCTGAATGATCGTATTAAACGTGCCGGCGATGAAATCGTTTCCATCATTAAAAAATTTGATGCACAATAAAGACGGGTATATATGCAAATAGTAAAAGTATTAATTGAATACGCTAATCGCACATTGAACCGTCCTTTTTCTTACCTTTATAAAGGAAATGTAAAAATTCAAAAAGGGATACGCGTTCTAGTAAATTTTAATCATCGCGATATTTTTGGTTATGTTGTTGATGTAGAAGAAACAAATAAAACAGCTGAAGAGTTAGAAATGGAGAGTGGCTATCAATTAAGTGAAATCGTTTCAATTATTGATCAAACTCCATTGTTGGACCAAGAACTCCTAACTTTGCTAGATGAAGTATCTTCTTATTATCAAGCGCCAAAAATCAGCGTTTTGCAGGTCATGCTTCCTCCTTCGTTGTCTCCTAGAAAATCAGCGTTAAAAGCACCAAAAATTGCTTATGATCAGTTTTATGAATTATTAGACGATAGTGAAGAAGGATTAACAAACAAACAAATTGAATTATTGCGTTTCATCAAACAAGAAAAACGCGTTTTAAAAAAGGATGTTAAGTCAAAAAGCATCGCCGATAAACTATTAGAAGCAGGCAAGATTCATATAACAAAAGAAGAAAAACGCAGGTTAAAGATTCCTGATTATAAATATGAGAATCCTCCTCTTTTGACAGATGATCAAAAAAACGTCATCAAAGAATTTAATGATTCAAATGATGATGTCTATCTTTTAGAGGGCGTTACTGGTTCAGGCAAAACCGAAGTATATCTCTCATTATCAGAGCAAGTGCTAAATAGTGGAAAATCAGTTTTAATGCTTGTTCCTGAAATATCATTAACACCAATGATGGTGGAATATTTTCTTCATCGTTTTAAAGACAATGTCGCTATTCTTCATAGCGATTTAACTCCAGCAGAAAAATACGATGAATATCGCAAAATCGCCAAAGGCGAATGCCACATTGTTGTCGGTGTCAGAAGTGCGATATTTGCCCCTTTAAAAAACATCGGTCTGATTATCCTTGATGAAGAACATACTGAATCATACAAGCAAGACACTCTCCCTTTCTATCACGCAAGAGAAGTAGCAATTATGCGTGGCAAGTACAACCACGCCAAAGTTCTGTTAGCAAGTGCTACTCCATCGTTAGAATCACGAGCGAGAGGACAAAAGAATGTTTATCATATGCTTTATTTAACAAAGCGCATTAATAATCAAAAGCTGCCAACTACAAAGATTGTTAATATGCTTGATTATCGCAACATCGATCGTGATAGTTACATATTTTCTCATGCCTTAAGAGAGGCAATTCATGCGACTCTTTCTAGGAATGAACAAGTAATTCTTTTGATTAATAGAAGAGGTTTTTCTACCCATGTAAATTGCCGTGAATGTGGTCATGTTTTTAAGTGTCCAACTTGTGGTATAGCTTTAACCTATCATAAGAGTGATAACATGTTAAAATGTCACCATTGTGATTATGTGGAACCTTATCCAGAAGTATGCCCTGAATGTGGCTCTAGGCACCTCTTAAAAACAGGGTTCGGAACGGAAAAAATTCAAGATGAAGTTGCCCGCCTTTTCCCAAATGCTAGGACATTGAGACTAGATAGTGATTCTGCGAAAAACAAATCTAGAATTCCCGAGACAATTGAAGCTTTTAGAAAAAAGGAAGTAGACATCTTAATCGGCACTCAAATGATTGCAAAAGGCCATGATTTCCCCGATGTAACGCTTGTTGGCATCGTTTTAGCAGATATTGGTTTATCGATGCCATCATTCCGTAGCAATGAAAGAGCTTTCCAATTAATTACTCAAGCGATAGGTAGATCTGGAAGAAAAGAAAAGCCGGGTTTAGCCATTATCCAAACGTATATGCCGTCTCATTACGCTATTACTTTTGCAGCCCGACAAGATTATGAACTTTTCTATCGCAAAGAGATGGAAATGCGCAAGCTACAATTTTACCCTCCATACGCATATATAACGAGTGTCACAGTACGTGGCCGCAATGAGGATTCAGTCATTGAAAATACATATCAAATAGTGGACTTTTTAAATGATGAATTTTTTGATGAAGCACAAATACTTGGTCCAACGACGCCATACGTTCCAGTCGATATGGGTTTTCATTTAAGAAGCATTCTTTTGAAATATCGTGATCCGGCAAAAGCAAGAGTTATTCTAGCCAAAATGCTCGACCTTTTTGGCAACAATAGTCAGTTTGAGCTTTTTGTTAATGTTGATTCATACAATTTTTAGTATAAAAAATGTATTCTTTGTATTATAGTTAATACGAGGACATTTTTATGATTACAATTACTATCTATGGTCTTGATCAATTTGTTGTTGGCAGATTGTCTCGTGAGATGACACCTAATCTCGCCAAATTATATGAATTGAGTGAAGACGAAATTCTTTTTGTTGCACCGGAAAATATGGTTTTCCACTGTGGAGTCGAGCAGACCTCTTGGAATATCATTATTCACGTTAACGCTCCTAAGAAAGTTTCGGTTTTGCAGGATCAAGTAGCAAAGCTAATTTTAGAAAGCATCGGCGATGTCGCTATTAATAAGAGTCTTGAATTCTATTATTATTCAGAAGACAATCGCTATAGCAAACTAAACGAATCTTATCCACGCTTTATTGCCTCTGATAATCTCGTTGATGTTGCTGATGAGGATTATGAAGAAATGGAAGAAGGAGAAGGTGAAGATGAAATTTTCACCGGTGATATCTTCCAAAACTTCCACGACTAAGGTCAGAGGATAATTTTTATGGCTGGTCCATTACTAGCAAAAGACATTTTAAAAAGAATCGTAGTAGAGAACGTTCCGTTTTCTCTCGCTTTGAAACAGGCATTCAAACATAACGATGTGAGCAAGGAAGATCGACAACTAGTCTCGGCGGTAGTCGGGTGCGCTTTACGACATTATATTGTCATGGAGCGAGTATTAAAAACGGCCTATCCTGAACTTGAAAGCGAAGCTTTGACTGCTTTATTAATTGCGTTCTCAAATGCTTTATTTATTAAAAAATTCAATCAGGATGAGTGCAACACTCTTGCTCAATCATTCATAAAGGCAGATGATACGCCATTTGATAACTTCTTATCCCCGTATCTCGAAGATAAAAAACTTGTTCCAGAAGATGTCGAAGTTGGTTCTTTTGAATTCTTATCCTGTAGATACAATGCTCCTGCTAGTATTATCAAAATGTGGAATAAGCAGTTTGGTCAAATAACTACTTCCCGTATTTTAAAAGCTAATAGTAAACCAGCACCAACAGTGTTAAGAATTAACAATGTTAAAATTAGCGATGAAGATTTCTTCAATCAATATCCAGAATATGAAAAAACCGATATCCCAGGTATTGCAATTTATAATGGCGAAGGCAGATTTAAAAATAGTGCCGTAGCAGAACAACAAATAGCAGCTGCTCTTTCGCCTATTTACAAATTCGCATTAGACAAAGGTGATACTGATTTACTTCGCGGTTTTGCAGTTTATAGCGAATATCAAAACGACTTGTTAATTGAACTAATGTCTCGTTTTGAAAATATTAATAACATAGAATATGTTGCAGGGTCATATGGCGCTTTTATTAGCACAAAGAATTCTCTTTCTAAAGCTAACATTAAAGGCGTCAACGTTTATGAGGCTGCTTCTTCTTCAATTGTTACTTGTATTTCTAAGCCTGTGCATACATTCTTAGTTATGCCAGAAAGTTCAAGATTGAACTTATTGCAAGTTTTACCAGATTATTTCTTGCGTTTTGATATCCAAAAACTTGATGAATTAATTGCCAATCAGATAAAAGCGTTGAATGAGGCGAGCAATCAAGTTGAAGATGGTGGTTATCTCCTTTATATGGTTGATACAATTTCCAAAAAAGAAACCACCGGTATCATTAATGATTTCTTAAGAGATCACTCAAATTTCTCTCTTGTCGAAGACAAACAATTCTTCCCATATAAGAAATTTGGTGGTTCCTATTATTTTGCAGTCTTACAGAAAGGTGCAAATGCTTAATCTTTACGGACTAACGTTATCTAAATTAGAACAACTAATGCTAGAGGAAGGACAAAAGTCTTATCGCGCTACGCAACTTTACACATGGATTTATGAAAAACGTGCTACCAGTTTTGACGAAATGAGTGACATTTCCATAAAATTCCGTGATGTTCTAAAAGAAAAATATTGTTTAGATTTACCAACAATTCATACTAAGCAAGTAAGCCAAGATGGGACGGTAAAACTTTTATTGTCTCTACAAGACGGCTATAAAGTTGAATGTGTTTTAATGCGCTACTCGTATGGCTGCGCAGCGTGTGTGTCCTCGCAAGTAGGTTGCAACATGGGCTGCTCATTTTGTTCGTCTGGTATCTTAGGCAAGCAAAGAAATCTTCAACCAGAAGAAATGGTTGGTCAGATTTTAGTCTTAAACCAAATCCTTAAAGAAGAGAATAAAGGTCAGCACATTACTCATGTCGTGGTTATGGGTACTGGCGAACCATTTGATAATTACGATAATGTTCTAGATTTTATCAAGATTATCAACCATCCAAAAGGGTTGGCAATTGGGGCAAGACATATTACCGTTTCAACATGTGGCATTGTCGAAAATATTTACAAATATGCTGATGAACATATGCAAACGAATCTTGCTATTTCTCTTCATGCCCCTAATAACGAACTTCGCAGTGCTCTTATGAAAATCAATCGAGCTTATCCATTAGAAAAAGTAATGGAAGCTGTAAAATATTACGAAAAAGAAACTAAAAGACGTGTAACCTATGAATACCTTCTTTTAGAAGGTATCAACGATACAAAAGAACACGCTCAACAACTAATAAAACTAATTAAAGGAACTATGGGATATGTCAATCTCATTCCTTACAATGAGACAAATAAAGACGATCGATTCCATCGTTCAAGCGGCAATCGCGTCCATGCCTTTCTAGACTATTTAATGAAGGGTGGCGTGACTGCGACAATAAGAAAAGAATTTGGTAGTGATATTGATGCTGCCTGTGGACAATTAAAAGCGAAAGTTGAGGAGGCTGGCCTATGAAAAAATATTTAACTGGACGTTTCTCATATCAAACAGATGTGGGTAAAGTTCGCTTAACTAACGAAGATCAAGCCATTGCTTTGACTAATGCTTCTGGCAATGTTTTGCTCATCGTTTGTGATGGAATGGGTGGCCAAAAGAAAGGTGATTTAGCCTCATCATTGGCTGTTCATACTATTGTTTCCTCGTTTAAAAACCGTAAGGGTTTTATTAATACATATTTTGCAAAAATGTGGGTTAGCAAAATTGTTCGTACCGCTAATCGTTGCATTTTTGAACAATCGCAAAGTAATGAAAACTATCGTGGCATGGGAACAACTCTTGTCATGCTGTTAATCGTTAAAGATATTGCTATTTTAGCGAATGTTGGTGATTCTCGTTGTTATTTCTTAAAAAATCATCACGATTTAGTGCAAATGTCTGAAGATCAATCATATGTTGCCTATCTATTAAGAACTGGGCAAATCGCGCCTCAAGAAGCTCTTGTTCATCCAAAGCGTCACGTTCTAATGAATGCTTTAGGTATTTATCCAAGCGCAAGTGTTGATATCAAAGTTATTCCTTACCTAAATGAAGAAATTCTTCTTTGCAGTGATGGCTTATATAACAACGTCCCACCTGATGATATTGCCGCTGTGATGAAAGGCAATGATTCTATAGAACAAAAAGTTAATGAGTTAATTGCTATCGGAAACAAAAATGGTGGAAGTGATAACATTGCTGTCGTCCTTTGGGAGGCACAATCGTGAGTACGATTAAAATAGGCGCACTCGTAGACGGTCGCTACCGCATCAATGCTAGAATTGGCCATGGTGGTATGGCGGAAGTTTACGAGGCCAATGACATTATTAATAAACGAAAAGTTGCCATTAAGATGATTAGAGAAGATGTGATGATGAATCCCATCAACTTAAGACGCTTTCAAAACGAAGCGACAATTGCTTCAAGTTTGTCGCACCCTAACATAGTTAAGGTATTTAACCATGGCACTATTGAAGGCCGTCCATATATCGCCAATGAATATGTGAAAGGTCAAAATATGAAGGAGATGTTGGATTTTAGAACATCCATTCCAATTGCGGAAGCTGTTGGTTATATGACACAGTTAACATCTGCCTTGTTCTACGCTCATCAGCACAACATTATTCATCGTGATATCAAACCACAAAATATCTATGTTATGCCTGATGGCACGATTAAATTAGGCGATTTTGGTATTGCTCAAGCTGATGGTGTTGATGATGGCTTGACTAAACCAAGTGAAATAGTGGGCTCTGTTCACTATTTAGCACCTGAAATTTCTCAAGGAAAACCTGCTTCGATTCAATCTGATATTTATTCAGCAGGTGTTACATTCTTCGAACTATTAACTGGTCATGTACCTTTTGAAAAAGACACACCTGTTAATGTTGCGGTAGCTCATGTTAAAGAAAAATTCCCATCGGTGAAGAAATATTTGCCAAGTTGCCCAAAAGAAATTGAAAAAATTATTGCTAAGGCTACAAAAAAACGCCTGAGCGAAAGATATAAAGGGGCTGATGAGTTCTATGAAGATTTATTAGAACTCAATAAGAACCCTAATGTTCTCAAGGAGAAAAAGCCATTTTTGGCGAGGTTGTTCGGTTTTAAATAATGAAAGGTTTAATTATTGCTTTATCGTGTGGAATTTATTCCGTTAGCAGTGAGGGTACTATTTATAATCTCACAGCTCGCGGAGTTTTTCGCAACCAAGGCATCAAGCCAACGGTAGGTGATGAAGTTGAATTTAATCCTGACTCAATGGTTATTGAAATTGTTTATCCTAGAACCAGCTATTTAAAGAGACCGCCAATTGCCAATATTAGTCAAATCATCCTTGTTTTTTCACTTAAAGAACCGGAGTTTTCTTATTTATTAGCGTTTAAATATTTAACCTATGCTAATATGCATAACATTAAAGCTAGCCTTGTTTTAACCAAGATTGACAAAGGCATCGATGAATCGCTAATGAAAGAAATAAAAGAAGTCTTTTCTAGCGTTGGAATTAATACTTATTTTGTGAGTAACAAGACTAAAGATGGACTTAATGAAGTCAAAAAATTATTCGCTAATGAAATTAGTTGCGTGATGGGACAAACGGGCGTAGGAAAATCGTCGTTAATTAACGCAATTGATGAGAATTATGAAAGAGAAATCGGAGAATATTCCTTTGCTCTTGGCAGAGGCAAACACCGCACTAAAGAAGTCATTCTTCTCCCTTACCAAGGAGGTTATATAGCAGATACTCCTGGTTTTTCATCTCTGGATTTGAATCTGTACAAAGAGGATTTAGCAGTTTTTTTCCCATCATTTAACAATTTATATAATAAATGTTATTATTCAGATTGTCTTCATGTCAGTGAAAAT
Organism: Bacilli bacterium; assembly: GCA_024407995.1. Taxonomy (GTDB): domain Bacteria; phylum Bacillota_I; class Bacilli_A; order RFN20; family CAG-826; genus RUG14515. The sequence continues at coordinate 15,216 of JAKSVL010000014.1, forward strand.
AAATGTGCTGTGAAAGACAAGATTTCTGAAGGTGCAATTTCAAAAAAAGCTTATGAATGTTATCTAAAGTTATTAGATGAAGCGATATTTAAAAAAGAGAGGTATAGCAAATGAAACGTCCAATTATTTCCCCTAGTGTGCTAGATGCTGATTTCTTACATTTTGAAAATGAAGTTCAAAAGATTAAAGATGCTGGTTTAGAGTGGATCCATTTTGATGTAATGGATGGAACTTTCGTAAATAACATCAGCTTTGGTAATCTCTTTTTGAAAAGCGTGTGTCCAAAAATTGATTTGTTTAAAGATGTGCACGTTATGATCGCTAATCCTTTAGAAATGGTGGAAAAATTCAAAGAAGCTGGTGCTGATTGTTTAACCTTCCATTATGAAGCTTGCCAAAATGATCAAGAAATTTTCGATGTTATCGATAAGATTCATGATTTCAACATGAAGGCGGGCATTGCTATTAGACCGAGTGTATCTATAGAAGAGATTTATCCGTTCCTTTCAAAGGTTGATTTGGTTTTAGTGATGAGTGTTGAGCCTGGTTATGGTGGCCAACATTTTGTCGAATCAAGCCTTGATAGAATTGCCAAAGTCAAAAATGAAATAGTCTCGAATGGATATAACGTTCTTGTTTCTGTTGATGGTGGTATTAATGATACTATTGCTCCAAAGTGTCTCAATAATGGCGCTGATGTCCTTGTTGTGGGACAATATCTCTTCAATCATAGTGATTTTAAAGACAGAGTTGAAAGGCTCCTAAAGTAATGCACGGCGCCCTTCTTTTAGCAATTTTTGCTCTTGCTATCTTTTTATTCGCTCTTTTTAATGTTGTCTCAAGAATCTTCTATAAACGTCGTCATGGAGACAAGTATCATTTTTATCAAATGTTTCCTTATGAATTTAACTATCCATCTGTATTTAAAGAAAATCCATATGGCAATTTCCTTTTTGCTTTTGCAGGCATAGCTATAATTGTGTTTTATATCTTAAATCCTTATTCTTCTATTTATAGAATAATGTCATTAATAGCAGCGATTGTTTTTACTATGGTAGTTATCTGCATGCTCATGATGCCTCTATGCTATTTAAAAACGCACATGGTTTTGTCTTGCTCTGCTATGGTTTTAGCGATGGTATTACCTCTATTTAATTTGTTTCTAGCATTAGAACAAAAAAACCTTGCTACCAATCAAACTCAAGAGGTTCTTTGCATTATCTCGATGGTGATATCTGCAATTTTATCAATAGTGATGCTTATTCTCATTTTAAATCCGAGATTAACTTTTAAGATTTATCTAAATAAAACAATCGATTCAGAAGGAAACGAGGTTTAAAACGCCCAAATATCATATTCCTCGCTTTCAATGAATGGCTTTCTATTTTTATATATTTCTTATCGCCGCTAAGTGTTCTGTTAATTAGCTTTATCGAATAGTACAAAAAAACGACCACAAACGGTCGTTTTTTTAATTCTAAATTCGGAAATTAGCGATCCTTATATTGCTTGTTGAGGCTACGATAGGCCCTGGTAGACATACGGATACGCATTTCTTTACCATCAACGACGACAGTACGAACTTGGAGATTTGTGTTCCATCTACGGCGTGTTGCTCTTAAAGAGTGAGAACGGTTATTACCGCTTAATGGACCTTTTCCTGAAACTGGACATACTCTAGACATATCTTAGTCCTCCTAATTTGCGACTTGTAAATAATATCACGATGCAAATATCATATCAACAAATAATTTCAATTATTTTTATGTGTTATTTTTCTACACTAATAAATTTCATTTTAAAAAAGAAATTTTGTTAACAACTTTCCTTTCACAAAAA
>JAKSVL010000015.1 GCA_024407995.1 Bacilli bacterium
TGGCGCGCTTGAGACGATTTGAACGCCCGACTTCTTCCTTAGGAGGGAAGCGCTCTATCCAGCTGAGCTACAAGCGCATAAGAACTCTTCTTTCGAAGAATTCTGATTTATTTATCGTAACCGTTGGGGTTATTTGATTGCCATCTCCATGAATCACGGCAAGCATCTTCGATGTTGAGTTGTGTTTTAAAATTCATTTCTTTGTAAGCCTTTTCTACTTCTGCAAAGTTTTCATCAACATCGCCTGGGCGTCTTTCACAAATGATATATGGAATTTTAATGTTGTTGGCCTTTTCGAAAGCTTTAACTAATTCAAGAACACTAGTGCCTTTCCCATTTCCTAAGTTATAGATAACAAGACCTGGTTTTTCTTCGAGTTTCTTTAAAGCGCAGAGGTGACCTCTTGCTAAATCAACAACGTGAATATAATCTCTAACACCAGTACCGTCCACTGTTTTATAGTCACTACCATAGACATTAAGATGTGGACGTTTTCCGACCGCAACTTGTGTAATATATGGCATTAAATTGTTTGGAATACCATTTGGATCTTCACCAATAAGGCCACTTTCGTGTGCACCAATTGGATTGAAATATCTTAATATAGCGATATTCGCGTCTTTATTTTCTTTTGCGTAATCCTTTAATAAATATTCAATATCTAATTTGGTTTGACCATAAGGGTTAGTGCAACCACCAACTTTGTCACTTTCTTTAAGTGGGACATGATCAGGAACACCATAGACTGTCGCGCTTGATGAGAATACTAAATTATGGACATTAAATTCACTCATTAATTGGAGAAGTACTTTACTACTACCAACATTATTTGAGAAATATAAATCAGGTTTAGCGACTGATTCAGCAACGCTCTTTAAGCCCGCAAAATGAATCACGTCAGTGATATTTTCCTTTGTGAAGACTTCTTTCATCTTATCGTAGTCTTGCACTGAAACTTCGTAAAAACGTGGGTTCTTACCAGTAATCTTTTTAATTCTATTTAAGACTTCTGGTTTGGAATTAACGTAATTATCAACAATCACTACATCGTAGCCATGATTTAATAAGTCAACGACTGTATGTGAACCGATATAACCAGTTCCACCTGTTACTAAAATTGCCATAGTTTATTCTCCTTTATCCTAATAATGCTAGGAATTCTTCTTCATCTAAAACGGTAATGCCAAGAGCATGTGCCTTATCTAGTTTACTACCTGCTTCTACACCTGCAATAACAACATCGGTAGCTTTGCTGACTGAGCCAGTCACTTTAGCGCCTAAATTTTCTAATAATTCTGTTGCTTCTTTACGACCATATTTGCTTAAGGTGCCGGTCAAAACAACAGTCTTACCAGAGAAATAAGAATTTGCCGCGGTTGATGTCGAGCCTAAATAATCAAAGTTTACATGTTGTTCCTTTAAGGCATTAATCAGTTCCATATTTCTTTCATCACTGAAGTAGTTTCTAATGGAACGGGCAACAATTGGACCAACGTCAGCGATTTCTAATAGTTCTTCTTCACTGGCAGCGATTAAATTATCGATGTTTTGATATTTTCTCGCTAAGGTCTTAGCCATCTTAGCACCGACTTCTTTAATACCTAGGCCAAAGAGCACTTTTTCTAATGAATTTTCTTTGCTCTTTTCAATTGCATTAATAAGGTTATCAACAGATTTAGATTGCCACCCATCAAGAGCGATAATCTCGTCACGGTGTTCATATAATTTAAATATTTCTTCTACATTATGGAAAAATCCTTGATTGAAAAATTGTTCAGCAACTCTTTCTCCCAAGCCTTCAATATCCATAGCGTCTCTACTAGAAAAGTGGATGATACTTTCAATCTTTCTAGCATCGCAATGTGGATTAACACAGAAGTGCATGGCGTCCTTTTTGATTAAAGGAAGGCCACATACTGGACAGTTATTAATCATTTCGAAAGGAATTTCTAAGCCTGTGCGTTTTTCACTGACAGGTCTCACTACTTCTGGTATAACATCGCCCGCTTTTCTAATAACGACAAAATCACCAATCTTCAAATCTTTCTCTTTAATAAAGTCTTCATTATGGAGTGTCGCTCTCTGAACGACAGAACCAGCAACTCTCACAGGAGAAAGGACAGCATTAGGAGTGATTTTACCAGTTCTACCAACTGTAAAAATAATATCTTCTAATTTAGTTACCACTTCTTCTGGTGGGAATTTATAAGCGATAGCCCAACGTGGCGTTTTAGCGGTATAGCCTAGACGGTCATACAAATCCATATCATCAACTTTAATGACAACACCATCGATATCATAGCCAAGAGATGGGCGTTTTTCTGTATATTCTTCAATGTATTTAATGACTTCATCAATGCCGTTACATAATCTTCTTTCTGGATTAGTTTTGAAGCCTAGTTGATCCGCCATTTCAAGAGCTTTGCTATGATAACGAACACCAAAATCTTTGGCATTCACAAAATAATACCAAAAAGCATCTAATCCACGGGTCGCGGCAATTGAACTATCTAATTGTCTAATGCTACCTGCTGCAGCATTTCTTGCATTAGCGAATAATGGTTCACCATTTTCCGCTCTTTCTTTATTTAATCTTTCGAGTGATTTCTTTGGCATAAAGACTTCACCACGAATTTCAAAATCTTCATTAGTGGCAATATGTGAAGGAATTGATTTAATTGTAATGATGTTTGCAGTGACATCTTCACCGGTTACACCATCGCCTCTAGTCGCGGCATAAAGTAAATTACCACGATAAACAAGCGACATACCAAGGCCATCAATTTTCATTTCTGCCATGTATGTAAATTGATCTAAACCCGTACCTTCTTTAACTTTTTTATCAAATTCTCTCAAATCATCTTCGTTGAAAGCGTTGGCTAAAGAAAGCATCATACGCTTATGAGTAACTTTAGCGAATTCTTCTTGGACAAGGCCACCTACTCTTTGAGAAGGAGATAGAGGGGATTGGAATTCAGGATGCTCGTTTTCAAGCATGATTAATTCTTGCATTAAACGGTCATATTCCGCATCAGGAACAGAAGGATTATCTAGAACGTAATATTCGTAATTATATTTTTCTAATAGTGTTCTAATTTCATTTATTCTTTCTTCGACTGTCATGCTTTATGACCTCCTTTAGAAACACTTGGGTGAGTACCAAGAATGGATTTTTCACCTTGTTCTTCAAAATCTACTTTAATGATATCATCACCTTCAAGAGCGATAACAACACCACGTCCCAGCTTTTTGTGGATGACAATGTCACCAACACTCCATTGGCCAACATCGTTTCTTGCTTCTTCAAAGTTTTGTTTAACTGGTGCTTCATTTTCAAAAGATAAGTGATCACCATCATCAAAATGATAGACTTTTGGTCTTGTGTTTGTTGGTTTGTTGCTACGGAAAATATTGTTTTCTCTAGTAACCAACACTTCATTGCCTGATTCTTTCAAAAATTGAGAAGGCGTTAAAGAGCCTTGGATGACATAAGAATAATCAGAAGATAATGTGAGATATAATCTCTTCTTCGCTCTTGTCATAGCAACATAGGCTAATCTTCTTTCTTCTTCAATTGCTAAGTAACCGCCTTCAGTCATAGCACGCATATTCGGGAACACGCCTTGGTTGAATCTCACAACAAAGACAACTGGATATTCGAGGCCTTTTGCAGTGTGAACTGTCATCAACGTCACAAAATCACCATCGACTAGTTCGTCTTGAGAAGAAATTAAGGCGATATTTTGTAAATATTCATCAAACGTTGATTCTGGATTATTTTTTAAATAGTGACGGATGTCTTCAAATAACGCTCTAACGTTTTCAATACGTTCATCGCCATCATCTTCTTTTTGTAGATATTCTTGGTAACCAATTGACCAAATCATATCTTCTAAGATTTTAGAGAAAACTTCTTCGTTTTTTTGAATTTCTTCACGAGCAATATCTATACACGTCACCATTGCTTTTAAAGAATTAATGATTTTTGGACCGATTTCAGATTCTTTTGGTTCAACATCTCTAATATATTCATAGAGAGATTTATCAGCATTGATGGCTTCTTGCTTAATGGTGTTTTCAGAAGTTTCACCCACTCCTCTTTTAGGAACATTGATAATACGTGAGAAAGAAATATCATCTTTCGTATTCACAATAAGATGGAAATAAGAAAGAACATCTTTAATTTCACGGCGTTGATAGAATTTAGTGCCACCATAGATTTTGTATGGAATTTGGTAACGGGCAAAAGCTGTTTCAAAATCTACAGTTAAATAGTTTGAACGATATAGCAACGCAATATCACAATATCTATAGCCACCATATTGTTTTAACTTTGCTATTTCTCTAGCAACATAATCCGCTTCTAATCTACCAGAAGGAGATGAATGGACATCAACTTTATCGCCCATATTCTCTTTTGTATAGAGATTCTTAGTAACTCTTAATTTGTTATATGCGATAAGTTTGTTAGCAGAATTCAAAATAGCTTGAGTACTACGATAATTTCTATCCAAAACAATAGTAATCATATCGTAAAAACGTTTATCTAAATCCAAGATAATGTTTTGATTAGCGCCTCTCCAGGTATAGATGGTTTGATCTGGATCACCGACAACATAGAGATACGTTGATGGTTTCTTTAGATATTTCACCATTTTATATTCGATATCGTTTGTATCTTGGAATTCATCAATTAAGATGTGGTCGATACGATTTTGCCACTTAGTTCTGATATCGGGATAATCTTCTAAAATACGGTTAGTAAGCAATAATAAATCATCAAAATCTAATGCATAGTTTTTATATTTTTCTTCTTCATAACGATGATAAATTTCTAAACACGTTCTTTCATCTTCAAAAGCGGGTTTAACAATAGTAATATCATCTGGGTATTTTTCTAAAAGCTTTTGATGACCAATATAGTTCAAAGTGCTTGATACGATTTTATCACCACGTTTGAAACCCATTTCCGCAGCGATATCTTTTACTAATTTAGTTTGATCTTCTTCGTCTAAAATTGTGAAAGATGCAGGAAAACCTAAAACCGAGATTTCGTGTCTAAGGAAAAATGCTGCAAAACTATGGAACGTTTTAATCGATAAATCTTTTGCTGCTTCCGGAATCATTTTGACGACACGGCTTTTCATCTCATTAGCGACTTTATTGGTAAAAGTAATCGCTAAGATTTTCCATGGTTCAACTTCCATTTCTGAAATGAGATAAGAAATACGGTATGTTAAAACACGAGTCTTACCACTACCAGCACCGGCAATAACACGGACATGTTGTGCTTCGCTAGTCACTGCAGCATATTGATTTTCATTTAATTCATTTTTGTAATTCATATATTGTTAACAATATATTAACAAAGAAAAGCACGCCCATGCAATGAGATTTCATTTTATTTGATTTTTTCTTATTTCGTTTAAAAATGTTAGGCATTTATCTTTACCAGCAATATTGCTTGTCGTAATGCCATTTTTAACTTCAAAAATAGTTGGCGTCCCTGCATAAACGAGATCATTGATGTTATTAACTCCTATCGTAATTTCATCAATAGGAACCAAGGTGATTTTGTTATCGGGTAACGACACATTCAAAAAATATGTTTTTACAATGTTATCCTCCGCAAACGATGCCACGTCCCCAATGATTTGTTTACATTGAGTGCAAGTATCAGAGTGACAAAAAACCAGGTAATCATCCTCTTGCAAGAAAAAATCCATAAGAGAGATCTCCTGTTTGTTCACTATTTCATATTCCTCACTTTTACTTTCACTAGATGATTCACTCTTTGCCGGCGAGCAAGAAGTGAATACTGCCACGAATAGCAGCGCACAATTGCCTAATCTATGATTCATAGCACAAGTATATATCTTTTTGTGATTTATCACACAAAAAATGTGATAATTATGTACAATATTTGTATGGCGTTATTTCAAAAGAAAACAACACTTGTTCATCACATCACTTACATGGGAATTATGACAGCGATAAATCTCATTTTTATCGTGTTAGCAACTTATATCCCATTAATGATGCTTTTGCTTATTTTGTTATTACCATTCGCTAGTACTGTGGTGAGCTATTTTTGCTTAAAGAGATACTACTTAATATATGCTGTCGCTAGTATCGGCTTATGTATGATTTTTAATATCAGCGATACCTTGTTTTATGTGGTACCTGCAATAATAAGTGGCTTCTTTATTGGCATTCTTTTGGAAAAGGGTGTTCATCCATTTTGGCTTGTCCTTTGTTCCACCATTATCAATGCCGCTTTAACATATGCCTTTATTCCTTTAATTAATTTGATAAGTAATGCTGATATTGTTTTAGCGTTTCTAACCATCTTTGGTTTGAAGGAATTTCCATATCGTTCAGAACTAGTATTCTTATTTGTCTTTTTGATATCGCTTATCCAATGCGCTTTAACTCACTTTGTTTTATTGAGCGACGCTAAGAAATTAGGCATCCAAATCAATACACGGGTCAATTCTTTTGGACCAATCATTGTTGGGTTAGAACTATGCGTTTTATTAGCGATTTGCTTTGGATTTTTCTATTTGCCTCTTTCATTAGTGTTTGTCGCTATATCTTTTTATTTCTCGGCTTTCGTACTTACTGACTTAATGATGGCAAAGAAAATATTTATTTATGTCGCCTCTGGTTTAGCGGTTTTTATTGGCCTTTTATTGTTCGCGTTATTCTATCAACAATTAACTAAACCTTATGGTGTAATTGTTGTTATTGTTTTCCCTTTGCTACTTGCTGTTGTAAGTTTTGTGAAGAATTATTTGCTAAAACACTAAGTTAATATTTAAAATATTATTATGATTAGCCTATTAAAAACATTCGGAAAGGGTATCTTGTATGTGCTGGGATTTCCTTTTTTTGTACTCGCATTAGTCCTTTTTGGTGTTGTAGGATTATTCCTTTTTGCATTTCAACTTATCAAATCAGTTTTTTATTTCTTTACAGGCAGAAAGTTCTTTCCTGAATTACAAGAAGACAAAGAATTACGTTTATTAAAAGAAAAAGCCGCTGAAGCAAAAGAAGAAGCAGAAACTAAAGCAGAAAATAGTTTATTTGAAGATACATCATTTAACGAAGTAACATTCCAACCAATTAGTGATAATCAAAGCATCTTTACTCCTATTAGCAATGAGCCACTTTTTGACGATGAAGAAAACGACCCTATTCCTCAACCAGAATTAGAACAAGAACAAGTGAAAAAAGCAGTCTTTATCAGCGATGATGATGTCGATGATGACTTCCCACTCAAACCATTTGGAAGCGCTCCTGAAGTAGAGGCTGAAGAAGAAATGATGGAAGAAGAACAATGTTTGGAAGAACCAATTTTTAGAGAAGAGCCAAAAGAGGAAGAAGAACCTGCACCAATGGAACCTTTGGAAAGAGAAGAAGAAACCATTGATATAGCAGAGCCAAAAGAGGAAGAAGAACCTCAAGAAGAACTAGAAGAATATGTTCCTGAAGGTAGTTCTTATACCGATGATATCGAAGAAGATGACACCAACTCTGGTGTATTTATAGATTATGATTTGTGAGGTAATGATGAACCTAAACTTTTTAATTAAATTATCAGAAAATGACAAGCGTATTATTATCGCCTTCTTCCTAGCGATAATTATCGTTTTCGTTTTATTTGGTTTGTTTGGCTCTTTGATTATTCGCACAATGAAATGGCAAGGCAAAAAATGTGATGAACTCATTAATGAAGTGGTTATTAATAAGATTATTACCACTCCATCTCAATTACGTAAGTACGCTAGAAAGAAAAATAGACGCTGTTTCCTAAAACAGGCTTGGATTCCAGTGGCTTTAATTGTATTAGGTGTTTTGTCAATCATTATCCACAACGCTGCTACTAATAACTGGTCTTACAATCCATTTAACAAAGATGATGGCTTTGGCACACTACTCTTTGTATGGGACTTTGGAAATGCAGATAGTTATACAAAAGTGTTTGGTCTTACTTTGTTAAAAGAATGGCCACCACTCGTTAATACACCACACTTTGAAGTTAAAGCACTAGTGTCATACTTTGCGATTCCTGCTTTATTCATCGGTGGCATTTGGTATATCGTCGCTGCACAATCATATCTTGCTAGAACAATAAGAGCGTATAAACTTGCTAGAACAATATTCGATAAGAACCTTGATAACTATAATCAAAACACTCCAATTCAACAAGAAGTGCCAACAACAACTACTATCCAATAAAAAATCCCTTAAAAGGGATTTCTTTTTATTTTGCTAAAATTAAGGCAATGATTTCGTAAACGGCATAGCCGAATAATAAGATGTCAATGGCTACAACAATCCATAGCATCCTTGTTTTTAATCTTGCTCTCCGTTCTTGCTTTTCTACTTCTTGGAGTTCTTCAACCATCGTTGTTACCTCTAGTATTTAATGCTATTAGATGTTCTTGGATAAGGTTGAACATCACGGATGTTTTGCATACCAGTGACATACATTAATAAGCGGTCAAAACCTATACCGAAGCCAGAATGCTTACAGCCACCATAACGACGAGTATCTAAATACCAATCGAGTTCTTTATCGTTTCCAAGTTTTTGCATCTTCTTAAGAAGAATATCGTATCTTTCTTCTCTTTGAGAACCACCAACGAGTTCGCCAACAGCAGGCACTAATAAGTCACATGCTGCAACGGTCTTGCCATCATCGTTTTCTCTCATATAGAAGGCTTTAATTTCTTTTGGATAATCTGTTAAGAATAAAGGACCTTTAACGATTTCTTCGGTGAGATATCTTTCGTGTTCACTTTGTAAATCCATACCCCATTCAATGTTGTTATTTTCAAAGACATGGCCTTCTTTTACAGCTTTCTTTAATAATTCAACACCTTCAGTATATGTCATTCTCTTGAAATCACTGTTAGCGACGTGATTAAGTCTTTCTAACAATGTTTTATCGATCATAGAATTGAAGAATTCCATTTCTTCTGGACATGCTGCAAGAATGTAATTGATGCAGAATTTAACGCAATCTTCGATTACTTCCATATTACCTTCTAAATCGGTAAATGCCATTTCTGGTTCTACCATCCAGAATTCGGAAGCGTGACGAACTGTATTAGAATGTTCTGCTCTAAAAGCAGGACCAAATGTATAAACATCTCTGAATGCTAACGCGAATGGTTCAACGTGTAATTGGCCAGTAACAGTTAAGTTAACTTTTCTACCATAGAATGAATTTGGATCTTTTGTATCATGAGTGACAACATCAAAAACATTACCTGCACCTTCACCATCGTTTGTAGTAATTAATGGGGTATGTACATAGATAAAGCCATTGTTTTGGAAGAATTCATGAATCGCAAATGAGAGAACGCTTCTAACACGATAGACTGCTTGGAATGTATTAGCACGTGGTCTAATGTGAGCGATATCTCTTAGGAATTCGAAACTATGTCTTTTCTTTTGAAGTGGATAATCATCAGCGACGTCGCCTTCTAAAGAACAGCTATCTACTGCAATTTCAAATGGTTGTTTGTTTTCTGGAGTTAAAACTAACTTACCAGTGACTTTGATAGCAGCGCCTGTCTTTAATGAGGACAAAATGTCATGATTTTCGCTTTTATCTGTATAAACTAATTGGACACTTTTAAAGTAAGTGCCATCATTGAATTCCACAAAACCGATTGAACCATTATCACGGTTTGTTTTAACCCAACCTTCTAGTTCTAATTCTTCTAATCCTGTAATTTCTTCTTGATCACCGTTTGTAACGATGTCGTATAATTCGAAGTTTGTTATTTTCATAGGTTCCATAATATAAGCTCCTTATCAATTATTCTAGTTATCTAAGATAACTTTGTCATCTTAATTTTGAAATTCGTTCCATTTTTCGATAGACCAGTTAGGATCAACCCCCAAATCCAATCCTGCGAATACTTTCATTTCATATAGATGTTCTGCAACTTTCGCAATCATCGCAGCATTATCTGTACAGCACCACATTGGCGGCACGATGATATTAGCGTTTAGTTTTTTACATTCTATTTGCATTTGTTCTCTTAAGTAAGAGTTAGCAGAAACACCACCAGCTAAAACGACTTGTTTAATGTTGTATTCTTTAATGGCTTTAGTAGCTCTTTGAACGACAATGCCAATTGCCACATCTTGGAAACTTTTGCACATATCTGCAATACGAATTTCCTCACCTTTTTGTTCTAGGTTATGTACAAGATTAATAACGTTCGTTTTAAGGCCAGAGAAAGACATATCGTAAGTCTTTTCACCCGCTAATGGTTTAGGCAAATGATATGTATGTTCGCCTTCTTTGGCTAATTTATCAATTGGAATACCGCCAGGATAAGGAAGGCCAAGTACTCTAGCTACTTTATCGTAGCATTCGCCAATAGCGTCATCCCTTGTTTCACCGATGATTTCAAAATTCATATGATCTTTCATCACAACGAGTTCACTATTTCCACCAGAAACTACAACGGCTAAGAGTGGGAATTTAAGCACCTCGTTATATTCATTTGCGTAGATATGTCCCGCTAAATGATGAACTGGAATGAGGGGTTTCTTGTATAGCATCGCTAACGACTTTGCACATTGCATGCCAACGTGTAACGCGCCTATTAAGCCAGGTCCACGAGTGACCGCAAAAGCATCAACATCTTCTAGTTTGATACCAGCTTTTTCTACTGCTTCTTTTAAAACTAGACCAATATTTTCGCAGTGTAATCTAGAAGCAATTTCTGGCATCACACCACCATATTTTTGGTGTACTTCAATTTGTGTATTGATGACATTGGAAAGAAGTTGGCCATCTTTTGTAATCGCCACACTAGTTTCATCACAACTTGATTCAATCGCTAATATAATTGCCATGTCATTTCACCTTCAATATCATGTAATAAGCATCTTCACCATTGTCGTAGTAATGAGGCTTAGTTGTTTCAATTTCGAAACCTTGTTTCTTGTAGAAGTTAATAGCGGAAGTATTACCTACTCTTACTTCTAATGTGATTGTTTGCACTTTTTTAGCGTAACAATCGTTATAAATTTCATCCATCATTGCGGTACCAAGTTGTCTCCTTTGGAGATATGGATGAACCGCAATCTGACAGATAGTTGCACTATCGAATGTTTCCCAATAGTCACAGAACCCAACAACCTGGTAAGTTGCGTTTTCTTCAAGGGCTAATTCAATAACCCAGAAGTGAGCAACTGGATTTTCACGTAGTTCATAAATGATATTTTCTTCTCGCCAAGCACCACTAGGGAAACAGAGACCTTCAATTTCCATAATAGCAGGCAGATCATTTTGTGTAGCTTCTCTAATGTTAATAAACAAATTCTGCATACTAGTCCTTCATGTAAACTGGTTTAAGGCTGAGTGGGTTAATAGATTCAACTGAATCTTTTAAGTCTAGCATTTCTTTAATGTTGTTTGTTTCCTTGCTTTCTAGACTAAGATATTTAACATCACCACAAATGCTATATGAAGGATGTTCATCGATATAATTCATCACATCCTCATTTTTCATAATTTGGTCTTCGAGAAGGATTTTATTTCCTTCATAAACGCCGATATAAGAACGGCCACTTCTTGCATTAATCAAGCATATTGATGGACTTGTCCCATCTTTTTGTGCTCTTAACGAGCTAACAGCGTATAATTTACAATTCAATGCAACAGCGATAGTTTTAGCAATTGTGATAGCAATTCTAACTCCTGTATATGAACCAGGTCCTTTAGCGACGATCACTTCTTTGATGTCTTCTTTCGAAACGTTATATTTTTCTAAAAGTTTGTTGAGTTCAAGAATCATGTATTCTGATTGTCTTTGCCAAGCTTCGTAAGAAATAGCTTCTAAAAGAAGGTTATCTTTAGCGATACCCACTGAAAGATTTGTATTTGATGAATCTAAAAGAATTGTCACCATTAGTTCAAGTCCTCCAATAAAGAAGTATCTTCTGTTTGTATTGTAATTTGTCTTTTTGTATCGCCTAGGTTAGTGATGTTAATCGTAATGGCGTTGCTTGGTATCAAATTTTTGATAAAGTCAGGCCACTCAATCACTGTTAAGCCAGTTTCATAACCGATATATTCGTCTAAGCCAATATCAGTATCAACATCCGCTAAACGGTAGGCATCAATATGAATAAGCGGCTTACTACCATCAAAGTAGATTTTCATGATGTTAAAGGTTGGTGATTGGACAACGCTTTTGATATTTAAAGCCTGGGCAATGCCTCTCACTAGAGTGGTCTTGCCTGCGCCTAAATCACCGGTAAAGCAAAAAGTCGAACCGTTGCTAGCGGCTTTCGCTATTTTTTTACCTAATTCCATCGTTTCTTCTGCACTATTAGAAACAAATGTCTTTTCCATATTATTCTTTTTCTTTCTTTGTGCTTTCTAAATACTTGTTAAAGTAATCGTTAATCATTTGATCATCGAACGGGAATTCTCTTTTCTTCATCTTTTCGATAATCAATTGTGTTTGGTTCTTAAGAACCGCATCTAATTCATCAGAATATTGATAAGTTTTTTTATGATGAAGATATTCTTTTTCATCCAATACTCTAATTTCATTATCGTGGAACAATTTAGCATCTAAATCGTAATCGATATATTTGATAGAATCTTTATCAATGATGCTTGGGGAGGCAATGTTACAGTAGTAGCAAACACCATCTTTTTTAAGCATGCAGATAGCATTCCACCATTCTTTTTTTGAGAAAATGGTGACAGCAGGCTCTTTAGTGAACCAACAACGACCATTTGATTCCACTACTTTTGCTTTTTTCGAAGCAATGACAACGTAGTCACTATTGTTTTCCAATACTAAACCACGATCCCAAACACGGTGGAGAGCGCCGTTGTGCTTATAGCAACGGATATTATACCAGCGACCAATGGATGACATTTTCTTACTCCACAGTGATTGCTCTTAAGCAATTCAATAAGTCTTCAAATGATTTATCGAAGGCAGCTTTGTCGAATGCTTTTTCCACAGGTACTGACATGATAGTGTCATCATAACTGAGATAAGCAGCGGTATGACCACCCCAGAAGACCACGTTGACGTTTAATAAATGGTCAGCGATTTCAAATTTGTTTAATTGAGAAATTGTTTTGTTGTTAATAACGTTGTGGTAATTAGCACCTTCTTGTCCATAAACCACAAAGTCTTCTTTTTCTTCAAGAACCACTAAATCAGAAACACTATTTGGTAAGTCTAATGGATCTTTTGGGTTTTTATAAACCAAGACAAAGCGTCCTTCAAAATTCATGTTGTTTGGTACAGAAATATATCTACCAACAAATAAAGGTGGAACTTGTTGTTTTCTTGTAGATGGTCTAACTAAAGCAGCTTCTGCATACAAGAAATGATGTTCGTTGAATGTACCACGTACAACGTTTCTAGAACGCACTTCATTAGCGCCAGAATAGATACCATCTCCTGCTAAATCATCCATTTTGAGTCTTTCATCAGCATCGGTTTTGATTTCAGCAAAATCTTGGTTTTTAAACATTTCTTTATTAACAGCATCAATCAATGTGCTGATATAAACTTTTGTTTTGTTAGGTAGTCTATTGCGATTGAAGATGTAATAAACAATCATACCTACAACCATCGCACCCGCTAAAGCGTAGCCGGTAATTTGTAAAGCTTGATTATTAGATAAAACTAAGAACATCACACCAACAATTAACGCAACCATCGCAAACATGATGATGTTACTAATTGTTCTAGAAGATTTGTAAGCTTTATGGAAATCAAGACGAGCATCTTCAATTACTTGGTCGTATGATTTTGGTTCTACAACTTCTTGATTGTTAGTCTCTTTGTTTTCATTTACTTTGATATTTTCATCAGACATAGGATATACCTCCAGGTGAATTAACTATAACACAAAAACATAATATTATGTTAGTCGTTTATATATCACACCAAATAATTTTCCTCTTAAAACAAAAAATATGCCACATATGTAGCATATTTTAATTGGTTTTATCTAACTTAGTCTCCTAAGAAGATGGTTCTAATATTATCGAGTTGGTCTTGAGTTAAGCCACATGATAATAAGTAGGCATTCGCTCTTTCAGCGACAGTATTTGAATCTGTGGCTTTTGGAAGGTTATCACCGCCACAATCAATACCATATAAGTATGATAAGTAATCATAGTTTTTGCCTTTGTGATCTTCGGTATCATCTTTCCAACCATTAGTATAAGTGACACTTTGACCAGTCATTTTTGAGAACATGTAATCTCTTAAAATGTCATCCCATTTGCAGCCTAAGAAGCTCATTAATAATGAACCAACGAAACCTGTTCTATCTTTGCCTTGTGCGCAGTGGTAATAAATTGGGTAGTTAGCTTCATCTGCAAAAACTGTGAAGATTTTCTTAACAGCGGCTTTGCCGTAATCGTGCTTATAAATTCTCGTATCGCCACTTCCGTTTGTATCAACTGGGGCAAGAACATAATTGATATCTTCCCAAAGGCCATGACCTTCGCTTAAACCGCCAATTTCTTTTGGCTTTGGATTTTGATAGATGAAATTAGTCTTAGCACCTTTATATGTATAGCCTTCGATGTAGTTATATTCTTCATAACCTCTGAGATCGATTTCGGTTTTTAATTTCATTTCTTCTTTAATGACTCTGACACCATCTTCGGTCACGTTCATTCCATATGGTTTTTCTTTTGCTCTTTCAACTTCTTCATCAGGATCAAAGGAAGTGTTGTTTTGTTTATTGAATTCACCACCACGGAACGCTAAACCTTGTTTGACAACTTTGCCATCTTCTGTAACCCAGCCACCCATATCTCTGACGTTATTCACGCCACCGACATTCATAATTCTGACTGGTCCAGCTTTTGTTTGGAATGAAGAAACTTCGCTTCTAGCATCTTTGTCTCCTGCTACAGCAGTGACTCTCCAATAATATGTTGTTCCAACTTTTAAGTTAGTGATATCGAGTGATTTTTTACTAGCATCAACTTCATACACTAATGGATTATCAATGTTTTCATTTTCTGCTAATTCGACTTTGAATTTCTCAACAGTATCATCGCCTTCAGCTTCCCAATTTAATGTTAAGGTATTAGCCTTCAAGGAAGCAGAACTAACTGAACCTATTTCACTATGTTCACAAGCCATGAATGTATCAACTGCATCAGGGTGTGTGTTAAATTCTTCAGTAATTGGTGTGACAGTCACTGTTTGATTTAATGTTGGGACATAAACAGAGGTAGTTTGTGAACTTTGATTGTTGCCACCACCACAAGCAACTAATGCACCAGTTGCAACACTTAATAAAGCAACAAGTGGAAGCATCTTAAAAATTTTATTATTTTTCATATGTTAATAATTCCTTTTCAAGAAAAATATAATACCATTCTCCATCAGGTGCAATGTTTTATTAATTCAATTAATAGAAACTGAAATTAAATAAATCACTAATATTTGTTATTAACAAGAGAAAAGGAAGATATTATCATAATTGACGGGAGCTGAACGAAATTCGGCTGAGAGGGTTCTTCTTGGAACCGACCACACCTGATCTAGGTAATTCTAGCGGAGGGACCTTTTTTATTAAGATGTTTCTCCCTCGCTAGCGTGAGGGTTTTTATTTAGGATATGGAAAATGAAGGAACTTTAATTGGAAAAATAAGCAATTTTTTTAAGAAATATGCTTGGCTATTAGCCATCTGTTTTGCGGTGCTCGCTATTGGGGTGACATTTTTTCCTGTCATTAACTACGTCGTTAAAGAGCAAGTTTATGACATAGCCACCACTGAAACGAATAAGTTTTATTACACCTATGACGTTAACTTAATCGCTTACTTTACATCTGATTTTAAGCTTAATTTCACCATGTTTATCACACTTGGTTTGTTAGTCGTAGGTATTATATTTGTATTATTAAGCAAAATTAAAAAGGATTTCCTTATTGCATCTGGAATTATTTTCCTCCTTGCAATGTGTATGCTTATTTTATCTGCTGAGTTCTTTAAAGCGGACGCCAATAAGCTATTGGAATATGCCCCAATTGTTAACAAAACAAACGCTCAACAAACTGTAGAAAAAGTATCATTAAGCAGTGTGAATTTATCATATGGCGCGGTATTTGGTATTGCTTTTTCTTGTATCGCTTTTGCAATGACAACCCTATCAAGCAAAAAGAGAACGGTTAGAGAAATCGTTGAAGAAGGTGTTTTAATCTCACTCGCTATTGTATTAAATATTGTTAAGATTCCACTTGGCCCAACTGGTGGATCAATTAATTTTCAAACATTACCACTCATGCTTATTGCGTTGAGATATGGACCAGGTCATGGTTTTATAGCAGGCGGCATAGTATTTGGATTGATAACTTGTTTAACAGACGGCTATGGATTTGCTTGTTATCCATTTGATTATTTAATTGGTTTTGGCTCAGTGGCCGCGATTGGTTTTTTTAGAACCTTAATCTTAAGCGAGAATCAAAAGAAGCATAATATTAAATCACTGTTATTCATTTTTGTTGGTGGATTACTAGCCACAATTATTCGTTATATTGGCGCCAATGTATCTTCAATTGTAGTTTATAAATATTCATTAATAGCAGCATTAGAATACAATGCCCTATACATACCTATTTCAGGTTTAGCATCTACTATCGCTTTGATGGCAATCTCTAAACCAATTATTTCTCTGAGCAATAGGCATCCAGTTCAAGAGCAAGAAAATTAACAGTATAAAAAGCGAACACTATGTTAAATGTTCGCCCATTTTATTTCTTTTGCGCTATTTTCTTT
>JAKSVL010000016.1 GCA_024407995.1 Bacilli bacterium
ATAGAGTTGCAAAAGATTAATGTTTATGAAAAAAACAAAAATCTTATCCGCATTGGGAATCTTGTTGGCGACGAGCGTTACAGCTTGTGGCGGTGGCAAGGGTTCTAGTCCTAGTTCTTCAGAACAACCACCAGCCCCATCATCATCACAACCTGGATCATCATTAAATTCTGATTCATCTGTGAATCCTGGAACATCATCTGTTAATCAAAATTCATCCAGTGCAAACAAATCATCTAGTTCTACTCAATCTTCTACACCTGCTCCATTAGAAATTAATGCTCCAGCTCACAATTGGGGTGCAGCACAATTAATGGATGCCAAAGCAGAAGGTCAAATGATGTACAACAGATTTGCCTGCCAAGACAATGATGGCGCTATCAAAGTCGAACTTGAAGCTACAAAAGGTACATTCGGCGGTGGCGCGACAGGCGTTAAATCTGGTACTCCAAAAGGCTACATGAAGTTAGGTTCAAACAACAATACTGTTACCTACAAGTTCTATTATAATTCTGCTGCCAAGGGTACTATTTACCAACGTGGCATGATGGATGCTTGGACAAGCGGTAATAGCGTTGTTACATACGAATGCTATACAAGCAGTAGCCAATCATCACACAGAGATGAAGGCAACTTTGACTTAAAAGTTAACAACAAACTAGTTGACTGGACCGCAATGAAAGACGTCACATGTGAAGAATTCTTCGCTAATGGTGTTGATTCTGGTTTAGGAAGTAGCTATTCAAAAATGGCCGATTGTACAATTGGCGCTATCGAATTAGTTCCTGGCGAAAACGTCATCGAATATAAGAGAACAGGTAGCTTCAACTTTGTTATCAAAGATTTCGTCCTCATCGTTAAGAATGAAGGCACTCCAATCGAAGATAATGTTCACACCCATCAATGGAGTGAATTCAAAACAACAAAAGAAGCCAATTGTAAAGAAACCGGCTCAAAAGAACGCACATGTGTTTGCGGCGAAAAAGAAGTTCAAGAAATTCCACTTGCCCCACATGCTTTTGAAACATATAGAAATATTCCAGCAGATGAAGCTTTAGGCACAATTAATGCAAAGGCTATCGGCTGCCCAGATTGCAATCTTGGTGGTATTGAATGGTCTGCAAAAGATTATGATGTTGAATTATCTAAAGAAGTTGGTGCTTCTTCAGATGGTCAAGGCGTCGTTATGAGCATCGCTGATAAGAGTGATCCTAACTCTCAATCTGCAGGTGGTGCTTGTGTTCCAGAAACAGTTGGCACAAGATACGTTTACAAAATCAATTCATACGAAGCCAAAGAAAATGTCAAATTGGCATTTGATATTTTACCATATAATCAATGGGGTCAAACAGTTGACATTTTCAAAGCTGATCCAAGTGACTGGAAGCCAGGCTACATTGATATGGGCGAAGGCGCCAATCCAAGATACGTCATGGCAGAAAATCGTTATGGCTTAGTCATTAACGGCGAAAACGCCATCCTTGGTGAAGATAAATTAGGCAAACAAAGTGCAAGAGACTGGTATGAATTCCCAGTAACCTTCAATTTAAAAGAAGGTCTCAATACAATCGAAGTTGTTTGCTTAGGTGGTTACCCAGCTCAAGGCATTTATGGCTATAGACTCCTTGGCTTAAATCCAGCAGAACGTGAACACATTCACACATTAGGCGACTGGCAATCTGATGATACAAATCACTGGAAAGAATGTTCTGGTGCTGATTGTCCAGCCGGTGCTAACGCTCACATCAATGAAGCAGCACATACATTCGGTGATCAATACGATGTCGTCCCAGCTACATGCAATTCCAAAGGTTCATACAAAGTCAAATGTTCAGTTTGCAACTATGTCAAGACTGTTGAAACAGATATGCTTGAACACGCATGGGGCGAAGCTCAAACAGCTATCAGTGATGCTACTCCACATGAATGTGCATCATGCAATACCATGGCCTATGATTTAGCCGTTGCTTCTCCAACAAAGCTTAAAGCTGATGTAACTTGGAATATTGCAGGCTTACCAGCTGGCAATTACGAAATTCGTCTCTATGCTTGCGCTTCAGCCACAACATTACCACAAAAATATGATAGCCGTTATCAATTCCAAATCGACTCCGGTGATTACATCGGCGCTTCTGATGACAATGCTACATATGCTTCCTATGGTTTAGGCACAGGCGAAAAACTTGAAAATTGCCAATGGTCCAATGCAATCAACACAATTGAAATTGGTGCCACAGCCGCTTCATTCACACTTCACTGGACAAATAAAGGCTATTCTGCTTTCATCGCTGGTGTTCGCTTAGTGAAAGTTGCTTAATAAACTATAGATAGTTTTATAACAAAAACGATGAGACCTATTGCACGGACTGCAATAGGTCTTTTTATGAAATTGAAAAATCCACTAATATTGATTTCACATCTTAATACGTGCTTGAACGCATGATTGACATACGCACGTAAGAGCGCATAAAATATAAATAATAACGAAGGAACAAAAAAGTATTTCGCAATAAATATTTTTGTTTGTTTTTCACACGCATATATATGCGGGAAAGGATAATAATATGGCAAAGCCAAAACTATGGTTAGGTTTATCCGTCACTGGTGTTGCTCTCTTCACTCTCGTGTTAGCAGGTCAACAACTTGCCGATGCTAACGCCGGCTTAATTAATGACGCTTTACATCTATCCACTCAAAAAATCGACAAAATCGAAAGTGATGAAGTCGAAGGTTCAGCTTATGCAGATGAAAATGGTTCTCTTTCTGATGAAGGATTCGAAAGAATGATCAAAGATTCTTACAAATTCTGCGAACAAGCCGTTGAACAAGGTTCTGTATTATTTAAAAACGATAATGATGCCCTTCCTTTGAAAGAAAATGAAAGAAAGGTCACCCTCTTTGGTCGTGGTAGCAAGAACTTATTCATGCGTTCTGGTGCAGGTGGTGCTGCTCCAAACCCAAACCTAGTCGTTAAATTAGACGCTGCTTTCGAAGACAATGGTTTTGAAATCAATCATACTGTTTTTGACAAATACGGTACAGTCAGCGGTATGACCACACCAAGCACAAAAGTTGAGCAATCATTCAGTGGTTTCTACACCGATGAACTCAAAGATTCATTCTCTGAATATGGAGATGCTGCTATCGTCACATTTGTCCGTATCGGTACAGAAAATACTGACCCACCAGCAGGACAACTTGATCTTACAAGTGATGAAGCTCAACTTCTCAAAATGATCAAAGAATACAAAGACAATGGCACATTCAACAAAGTTATTGTTATGATTAACTCCCCACTCCCAATGTCAATGGACTGGGCAGACGATGAACAATATGGTGTTGATGCTGTTCTTTACATGGGCGTTCCTGGTTACTATGGTGCTGCTGGTGCAGTCCACGTATTAATGGGTAAAGATGCTGATGGCAATATTGTCAACGCTTCTGGTCACGCAGTTGACACATTCGCTGCTTCTGCTTCCTCCTCAGCGGCCTATCAAAACTTCGGTAACAGTCAAGTAGTCGTTTATAAAGAAAACGTTTACGTTGGTTATAAATACTACGAAACCAGATACGAAGACTTAGTATTAGGTCAAGGAAATGCTGATAGCAATAAGGGTATTTATAAATCAGAAGGTACCTCTTGGAACTATGCTGATGAAATGGGTTATCCATTCGGATTTGGTCTTTCTTACACAACATTTGATCAAAAGATCACATCTATCAAAGAAAACAAAGAAGACGATACAGTCGAAGTTGAAGTCGAAGTTAAGAATACTGGTAATATGGATGGTAAATGCTCAGTGCAATTATATGTCCAAGAACCATATACTCAATTCGATAAAGACAATGGCTTAGGTAAATCCGCTATTGCTTTAATGGCATATGACAAAGTCGATGTCGCTAAAGGCAAAACTGAAAAAGTTAAATTATCAGTCGAAAAATATTTCTTAACCACTTATGACTATAAAGTTAACAAAACTTATATTTTAGAAGGTGGTACATATTACTTTGCAGTCGGTAATGGTGCTCACGAAGCTTTAAATAACATTATCGCAGTCAAAGATCCAAGCGCTAATTTGTATGACCACAACGGCGAAGACTATACCGGTGATACAGATTGCGTTAAAACAATCAACTTCGAAGACGATCCAGTCACTTATAGAACATCTCACTATGATGAAAATGTTGAAGTTACTAATCAATTCGATGATGCCGATTACAACTATTTTGCTGAAGGAGCTAACGAGATTAAATATCTTGATAGACAAGACTGGGAAGCTACATGGCCAACCGCTACAACAACCAATCCAGCACCAAACGATGCTAGAGATATGAGCAACTACTATAAAAATGCTCCAGCAGATGGTCCAAAATATACTGATGGTAATGAAACAGTTTATAACGTCACATTAGATGAACCAATCACATTCACCGAAATGGCTAAAGTCCCATTAGAAGGCCAAATCACAGATGAAGAAAGCAGATTTTTCGGCCGTGAAGGTTCAGAAGTTTGGGATGAATTCATTTCTCAAATGAACTTAGATGATCTTTGTATCTCTGTTAGCGATAACCGTGGTATCTTAGATGTTTTCAAAGTTATGAAACCAGGTAACTCCGTTGCCGAAGGTCCAGAAGGCTTATTATCCAGATATCAATATGGTGACAAACGCTGGGCTACAGGTTTCCCAACTGGTCCAACATACACTGGTACATGGGATCACGCAATGCAAAAGAAATTTGGTGGTTTCTATGGTGAAGATGCTTTATTCTGTGGTGTTGCTTGTGTTAACGCTCCAGGTGCAAATATCAATAGAACCCCATATGGTAGCCGTGCTTCCGAATATATGTCAGAAGATGCTATCTTAAATTACAACACTGCCGCTAATATCGTTGGTGAAGCAAGAAAGAAAGGTTTAATCATGAATATTAAACACTGCTTCTTGAACAACCAAGAATCTGGTAGACAAGGTGTTGCAACATTCTGTAACGAACAAGCAATTAGAGAAATCTATTTGAAACCATTCGAAGGCGCTTTAACTAAAGGCCGTGGCTTAGGTATCATGACTTCTTATAACAGAATTGGTGTCAGATACGCAGCTTGTCACGAACCTCTAATGATGAACGTCATGAGAGGCGAATGGAAATACCGTGGTTACATCATCGATGATGCTCTCACAGGTAACAACACATCTAACTACTCAAATGGTCCTGCTATGCTCCATAGTGGTACTGACTTATTCTGTTTAGATGGTCAACGTGGTGGTCAATTAAAAGATTGGGTTACCAGCAAAAACGATGGCACACTTCTCCTCGATTTACAAAGAGCTAACAAATACATCATGTATTCAACAAGTAGATCTTGGATGGGTGGTGTCACTCCATTAACAGAAGAACAAATGAAACAAAACATGAATCCATGGTGGAAGAAAGCCGTTACTGGTTTAGTAATCGGTTCTGGCGTAATTGCTGGTGTTTTAGTCGGCGTTTATGCTTTCTTTGAAATCATGAATATTAGAGGCAAAAAAGCAGGCGAAACAAACGATGAACCTGCCAGTGCTGAATAGAAAGGAGGTAACAAAGTATGAATAAGATTAAAGATTATTTAAAGAATAAAACAATCGGATATTACATTGTTGCCGCTCTTGCGCTTGTTGCGTTAATATTTGGTATTTTCTTCTTTATCTCTTATAACAACACTACACTTTTCCCAGGTGTTGAAAACACACCAACAATGGGTAATAAAGCTGCAGGCTTAGCAGTTGAAACAATCGGCATCTTCGTATTTGCAGGTGCTGCTGTTGAAATTGCAGTCTTAGTAGTCCCTCAATATCGTTTCTTACAAATTATTGCCGTTTTAATGTTTGGCTTAGCCTTCATGAAAGATGTCAACGTTATTGCTGACTTCTTCGCTGGTATCGCTAACAACGTTATGTATAACGGTGGTAATGTCGGACTCAACTTCTTCTATTTCATCGTATTATTCCTTATTTTAGCTTTCTCTATTGTTGCAGCATTCTTCGGCTTCTTTAAGAAAGAAGAAGAAGGCACACAAGAAATGAAGAACGTTAAAGGTACAGCCAATGTCATTAAACTCGGCAGTTCCGCTGTTTTAGTCCTCGCGGCCGTCTTAGTTTCTTCAATCGTGTCTTCCAGTTTAACAAAGACAACTGGTTCTAACAGCAATACTGGTTCTTCAAGTAGTCAGAAAAAGGAAGAAGATAAAATCAATCCTATCACTCCAGAAATTGAACAAATTGCTGCAGATTATGATTATTCATTTGATCCATTATCAGTGGTCTTTGAACAACAAGAAGAATGGAATTATTCAGATTCCACATTATCTTCAGTTCCTTACAATGGCACACGTGCAGGTAGTAACTTAGTTTATTACTTTGAAGGTGCTTATTCCGAAGGTTATCAAGGTGACTATTCACCAACATATTGTTACTTATATCTTTGGGATGATGGTTTCTTCGGTGGCACATCAGGTAAAGACAATGTTAGAGGTTATTGGTATAACTCTTCATTAGATGCTCCTGAAGATGATCCTTCTACACCAGAAAACGAAGCTATTGACTGCTTATGCATGGTCAGTAACATTGCACACTTCGAATCCATTTCTGGTGTTGCAAAGCAAGGCTTCTATAACTACCAAGCCTATATGTACTTAGATATGGGTAAAGTTTGGAACCAAGGAACTAATGCAAGAAGTATCATTATGAATGGTTATGCCTACTATCCAGAAGTTGCTTTATATGTTGATTCTCATACTAAACAACAATTAACATGCAAAGTTAACGAAGATGTTGATATTAGTGCATGGACACCTTCTCGTATTTTAAAGAATCTCACATATTCATCAGTCTTCATTCAATCAGATGTCAACTGGTCAGCGGAAGATGGCACTGTGACAGTATCTTATGTTGATGGTAACAAAAACAAAGGTATTTCCAGTATCATTGCTAAATTCACATCTGCCGGTGAAAAAGATATCACAATCTCATGGAATGGCTTAACCGCATCCATCACTGTGAATGTAGAAGAATAACGATTCTAAAATTCTATGAAATTAAGGTGGTATTCCGAAAAGGGATATCACCTTTCTTTTAATAATTCAATCCAATGGCGGCATCTTATGATGTCGCCTTTTGTTTTTAGACATTCTTGTGATTTATAAAAAATGTCAAAATTGCGCTTTCGCCCTTAATAAAGAAAAATTCATTAAGGAAAAAATTTTTTCAATCATAAAATTGTCTATAAAAAATACATTATATGTATTATTGGCAAACGACATAATAGTAGAAAAAAATTAGCATAGTTGTCATTTAGACATTCTTGTGATAATCTTTCTTTTGTCATTAACAAATAGGGGATTATTAAGTGAAACAACTAGATATCGAGCTTATCCGCTTTGAAAAACTGAAACACGTTAAATTTTTAGTTAATCGCATTCAGCATCGTCAAGAACACATTCATAACGAATTTGAATTTTTCGTGGTGTTACGCGGTTCAGGTGTAGCGAAAATTAAAAGCCATACCTTCAATTTGAAAGAAGGCGACGTCTATTTGATCAATTCAGGCGAAGTTCACTCCTATGCGCGTATCCCTGCGGATGAAATAATATCAAATAAGAATAAGGATAGTGCACCATTATTTTTATTCGCACAAATATCCAATCATTGCTTAAGAGAATATTTCCCACAAATTAGAACTACCGTTTTCAATTCATGCAACCTTGCGGATTATTTAAGTTCTGAAGAAACTAAGGAAGTAGTTAAACTTCTCGTAGAATCTGCAAAACTATATTTCACTGAACAAGATTATTATCCATTACGCATTCTTTCAGACATTTCAAAAGTCCTTACTATTTGTTACAACAAAGTACCTTACGAAATCATTTCCGAGGCTCAAAAGAACAATTTAAAGCAAAAGAACTTAAGAATCGAAAGAATCATTTCATATATCGATGCTAATTTTGAAACACAAATTCGTTTGCAAGATTTAGCAGAACAAGAAAATCTTTCCCCAACCCATTTCTCTCATTTATTCACTTCCTTATTTGGTGTGACATTCCAAGACTACGTTAATATCAAGAGAATGGAACAATGTATTAGATTAATGCCAAATAAAGAAAAAACATTGTTAGAAATCTCATACGAAAGTGGTTTCTCTGATCCAAAATACATGAATCGTATGTTTATTAAACATTTTGGCTATACCCCAAAAGAGTATCGTCGTAGAGTGGGTATGGAACAAGTGGAAATTAAACAAGTTATTCATGAAACAGAAACAATTTACAGTGTGACTGATTCCGTTAATGCTTTAAGCGAATTTGAAGAGAAATATCGCTAGAAAAATAATCAATATTTTCACAAATTAGCACAAATAGTAAATTTTGTTTTTACAAATGATTTTTCTATATTAGAATATAAGCCCATGGGGTCGTATTGGTTTCGACCGGGAATGGTTAGGCTCTAACTGCAGTCGAGTGATGACGTTATCATCAAAACAAAAATAACTGACAACAGTTATATGAGAGCTCCTAGAGCTCAATCACTCTGCTTAGCTTAATTAAGCTTCCGACATAGGATCCGACGCTAGGCGCCGGGCAGAGCATCCTCCAAGGTTTTATCCTTTCACGCTTGGATAGGGTGTCATACCAAAAGGATAGGCGCGAGGAGTAGATAAGTTACCAACGCCGAAATCTTGTTTATCTCGCATGCACTAATCCGTCGATATGTGAACGCATGTTAAATCTTAATATCGTCTAAACTGTAGACGTTATTGAAGAGCCTTCTCGGGACAGGAGTTCAATTCTCCTCGGCTCCACCAAAAATGCAACTTACTCCAATTTGAAACTAATTGGAGTTTTTTGTTTTTTTGAATTCGGGAAATTTTGTGTTGACCGATTTTGCTAGAGTGCTAAACTTATAGGCAAGTAAATTATGAAGAGAGCATGTTTTTACTTTTTTAGCTACTATTATCCAAGAGGTAATCAATAATCTTGGCTTTTAGTCATAGGTGTTGTTGATTACCTAAACTTAATCGATGACACTACAAAATAGAAAATTAATTGGTGTCATCAAACGACACCGATTTTTATTTCATTAGGAGGACAACAGAATGAAAAAAACAAAATTATTAACGCTCTTACCTTTTATGGCCATGATGCTCACTAGTTGTGGTAATGCCAAACCAAACTATATCATCGAATATGATCCTGATAAGGTTTATAACATTGGTATTTGCCAATTAGTGACACACCCTGCTTTAGACCAAGCTACAAATGGCTTCATAGAAGCAGTTAAAGAAGGCTTAGGAGAAAGTAAAGTCAAATTCGATCAACAAGAAGCTGCGGGTAATAGTGATACTTGTTTAACTATTTGTAATTCATTTGTCAGCAAAAAAGTTGACTTAATCATGGCAAATGCTACCCCTGCAGTGCAAGCTGCCGCTAATAGTACACTTGATATTCCAATTTTAGGAACATCAGTTACCGAATATGGTGTGGCACTTAACATCAAAAATTTCGATGGTGTGATTGGTAGTAACATTTCTGGCACAAGTGATTTAGCCCCATTAGATGAACAAGCTAATATGGTTAAAGAATTATTCCCAGAAGCTAAATCGGTTGGCCTTCTATATTGTTCAGCAGAAGCTAATTCCAAATATCAAATTGACACCGTTAAAGGCTTTTTAACAGAAAAAGGATTAACAGTTAAAACAATTTCTTTTGCTGAATCTAACGAACTCCAAAGCGTTTTAACCGCTAATGTTGAAGGTTTAGACGTCTTATATATCCCAACAGATAATACATGTGCTGACAATACGAGTGTGATTGATGGTGTATGCCGTGCTAAAAAGCTTCCTGTTATCTGTGGCGAAGAAAACATGTGTAAAGGTTGTGGTGTTGCCTCCTTATCAATCGATTATTTCAATTTAGGAAAGAAGACAGGCCAAATGGCAGTCGATATCATTAAAAATGGCCAAGATATTTCTAAGATGGCTATTGCCTATGATGAATCACCAGTCAAAAAATTCAACAAAACAATTTGTGAAGAATTAGATGTTACTGTACCAGATAGTTACATTGAAATTGCCTAATTATGATTGCTTATTTATCATCTCTCCCTGGTGCAATTACGCTCGGAATCATCTGGAGCATAATGGCCTTAGGGGTATTCATCACATATAAGGTATTAGATATTCCAGATTTAACTGTTGATGGTTCGTTTGCCACAGGTGGTGCAGTGTGCGCAATTATCATCTTCAATGGTGGGAGCTTCTGGCTTGGTATGCTATTAGGCTTTTTAGCAGGCGTTTTAGGCGGACTCATTACTGGTTTATTGCATACCTTCCTTGGTATTCCTCCGATTTTAGCAGGTATCTTGACGCAATTATCTTTGTGGTCAATCAATCTCAAAATCATGCTTGGCAAAGCAAATACCAGCATTAGTGCGAGAACATCCACAGTCATATTCTCGCAACTCAATATTCCCGATGCCTTATGGAAAGTTGCCGTCATTGTAGTAATACTTGTCATCTTATTCTATATTTTCTTTGGTACACAATTAGGTGCTTCTATTAGAGCAACAGGTAATAACTCAAAAATGGCGAGAGCACAAGGCATTAACACAAAGTTCAATATTGTCCTTGGTTTAATGCTTTCTAATGGTCTCGTGGCTTTAAGTGGCGCTTTATTAGCGCAATATCAAGGTTTCGCTGATATCAACATGGGTAGAGGTGCAATTGTAATTGGTTTATGCGCTGTTGTAATTGGTGGCGCTATTACTAAACATATCTCACCTAATTTCTTAGTGAGAATGGTGGGTGTTGTCGTTGGTGCTATTATTTATTATTTCGTCTATCAAACCGTTGTCTTCCTAGGTTTTGATACCGATTTATTAAAGATGTTAGCCGCTATCGTCGTCGCTATCTTCTTAGGCGGGCCATATCTCTATACAAATTACATTTCTAAGATATCTCGCCGCTTCAAAAATAGAAAACTAGTAGAGGAGGTAAGACAAAATGATCGAGATTAGAAATCTTGTAAAAATATTTTTCAAAGGCACTCCTAGTGAAAAAGTTGCCATTGATCACTTAAACCTCACTCTTCAAGAAGGTGACTTTGTCACTGTTATCGGTGGCAATGGTGCTGGCAAGAGTACACTTATCAATCTTATTGCGGGCAGCCTTCCAGAAGATGAAGGAATGATTTTGTTGAACAATAATGATATTTGTAAACTACGCGAACACCAAAGAGCACCATACTTTGGTCGCGTATTCCAAGATCCAAAAGTAGGTACCGCTACTGATATGACTATTATTGAAAATCTCGCATTAGCATATGGCCGTGGCAAACCAAGATCATTATTCCGCTGGTCATACCGCAAAAAGGATGTGGATTTCTTTACAGAACAACTAAAAACATTGGATTTAGGTCTTGAAGATAGACTATATCAAAAAGTTGGTCTCCTCTCTGGCGGTCAAAGACAAGCTCTTACTCTTCTCATGGCGACAATTCGTAGCAATCCTTCTTATCGTCGCATTAAAAGAGATTATGTTTGGTTCTATGATGGCG
The DNA here is from genome assembly GCA_024407995.1 of Bacilli bacterium. GTDB lineage: Bacteria > Bacillota_I > Bacilli_A > RFN20 > CAG-826 > RUG14515. The sequence continues at coordinate 11,582 of JAKSVL010000016.1, forward strand.
ATAAAAAAGAAGCAAAGATTGCAATAAACAAAGCTTTCGATGATGCTTTTAATGAATTTAAAGCCAACAAAAAAGAAGTGTTGTCAAGCAATCTTTCAAAGAACGAAAAGAAAAATAAAATTAATGAACTGAAAAACGAATTGGATAAAAAACTACGCCAATACGATGTTACTAAACCAGTTTTATTACTTGACGAACATACCGCTGCACTTGATCCAAAGACCGCACAAAAGGTTCTAGAAATTACCGATAAAATTGTTAAGGAGAATAATTTAACAACCATCATGATTACTCATAATATGAAAGATGCTATTAAATATGGTAATCGTCTCATTATGATGAGTAAGGGAAAAGTTGTTGCAGACGTTGCAGGCGAGGAAAAACAGAAACTTACTATTGAAGCATTGTTAGATATGTTCACTATAAAAAGTAAAAACGATATCTTTTCAGACTCCGCAATATTTGGTGATTAAGAAATTAAAAAATGCATAAGTTCTACTACTTATGTGTTTTTTTTGCTACAATTGTTGCGATATGAAGATAGCTATTTCCGCAGAATCAACATTAGATTTATCCAAAGAACTGCTTGCGCAATATGATATCCGTGTAATTCCGTTTATCGTCTTGCTAGGCGAAGAGCAATACCTTGATGGAGAAATTACCTCCCAAGATATCTTTGATTATGTAGATAAAACTAAGGTCTTACCAAGGACTAGCGCTATTAATGAATTCCAATATCATGAATTCTTCCAAAGTCTTTTAGATGGAGGATATGAAGCGGTCATTCATTTCTCATTAAGTTCCGGTATTTCTTCTTCTTGCGCTCAAGCTCAAAAAGCTGCTAGCAAATTGGATAATGTTTACGTGATAGATTCTCTTAGTTTGTCGACTGGTATTGCTCTTGAAACTATCTATGCTCGTAAATTAGCGGAAAAAGGCTTAAAGCCACAAGAAATTGTGAGCAAAGTTACTGCACGTATTCCTTATGTTCAAGCAAGTTTTGTCGTTCAAACACTTGAATATTTACATAAAGGTGGTAGATGTTCTGGTCTATTACGTTTAGGAGCGACCATCTTAAGAATTAAGCCACAAATTATTGTTTCTGATGGTAAAATGGCACCTTCCAAAAAGTTCTTTGGCCGTAAAAGTCAAGTCATTGCAGCGTATTGCAATGATACCTTAGAACAATTTGCAAATCCTGATTTATCTGTTGCTTTTGTTACTTATACATCTGCGACTCCTGAAATGGTTTCTGTCGCTATTGACGCACTTCGTAAACGTGGTTTCAAAACCATATATGAAACTCATGCTGGTGCGACGATTACAAGTCACTGTGGTCCAGAAACTCTTGGCATCCTGTTCATTAACGACGGATTAAATGAAGATTAAAAAAATCGGAACTAATTGCTTCCGATTTTCTTTTTATTGTTTCTGAATAAGAACCAAATTATTTCAAGTACTTCAAGTGGTGCTGCCACAACGAATATCAATGGTAAATTCATATTCATAATGATTAAGAATGTGAAGTAAATCGTCATTGCTGATGACCAAATAACGATTGATGTATCAATAACTCTTAAGAAGCGATGATGATAGATAAAATCCCAAACCAAGAGGACCGTGCCCATAATAACTATGCCATAAATGAACACTAACCATGTTTGGAATGGCACTGAATCATTTAATAAAGTATTAAGTAAGAAGAAGGTCAATAAAGTAACTAACCAACCAATACTAACAGAGAGAAGTTTAATATAGATTTGCTTTCTTGACGAATGGTTAGTAGTGTTGATTTGCTTGTGCTCAGAAGCATAAAAATCATCAACATTAATGCCATAGAAATCAGCGAGTGATTTTAACACAAAAACATCAGGAAAACCTTCGCCTCTTTCCCATTTGGAGACAGATTTATCAGAATAATTAAACTTTTCCGCTAATTCAAGTTGGGTTAAACCACTTGCTTTACGGTAGTAAACAAGGTTTTTTGCTAGTAGTTCTTGTTGGTTGATTTCTTTTTCCATATTTCTAGTTATTCTTTTTGTTTTAAAAATTGCTTCAAGAAGATAATTGTTTTACGGTTAATCGCAGACATTGAATATAGTTTACTAACGTCAGCGTTTGCCTTTTTAATCATTTCTTCTTTCTTGTCGTTATTCATGTTCAGTGCTTGGTTGATTGCATTTGCGATGCTTTCTTTATCGTTAGAATTCACCCATATAGCATCATCTTCAAAATACTTTTGCAATCTTGTATTTCTTACTGAAATTGTTAATGCTTTACTATCTAAATAGTCTAGGACGTGATATGGAATAAGGTAACGATCATAGTCTTCAGAATAAGGACGGGGACTAACATTAAGAATCGCACCATTTAATAGTGAATGCATCATATCGCTATTAATCATTTTTAAGTTTTTGATATTAGGATGTTCTTCCACAATTTTGTCTAATCGTTCATCATCTCCGTGATAGCCCGCTAAGATGAGATTAATATCAGGTTTATTTAGCTCGTTAAAAGCTTTAATTAATGCATATACCCCATATTTTTCTTCCAAATCACCATAATAGAAAATGTAATCACCATATTGTTTAATGTTGATATTCTTATGTTTATTTTCTAAAACGCCTTCAATGATTAAGCTTGGGTGATTTTGTTTATTGAATAATTCGTTTAGGCTAGACGTGAGTGTGATATAGCCTGATAAGTCACTGGCCATACTTAGTAAAAGTTTTGTATATGAGACGCCAGTATGATGAATACCACTAGGAGTATTGTTACAAATACCTATAATAGGCAAATTATATTTTTTAGCAAAGTAGGTAGAACATTTTAATAAGAATGGATTGAGCGTATCGGTTAGGATAATGCAATCCTTGAGTTTCATCTTATTAAAAATCTTCTTAGCTTGTGCTTTTGCAAATAAGTTGCGGAAGAATTTATTACCTTTAATTTCTAAATAGTGCCAAGTAATTTTGCCTTCTTGATCGGTAGCACCTGGGAGCATTTTAAGTTTGCAGTAACGACGAGAAAAAGGACGAGCGGAAATAACTTCAACTTCATGGGTCATCGCTAATGATCTAATTAAACGATTGTGCAATCCTTGAATTGAAGTGTTTAAAGACGAATCCCAGTTGTAAATGAAGGAATCGTAGTAATCTTTTTGACACGCAGTAGTAAAATAAATAATTCTCATGTTATCAGCTGCCGTTTAGTATACCCTAAACACAATTATAATAAAAGTTTGTATGAACAAAAACTTAAAAAATGATAGTATGATTTTATGGAAAAAGTTGCAGAATCATGGAGTGAATTTTTTCACCAAATCCAAAATGAAGATTTTTGTGAGAAATTAAACAAATTCTTGAACAAAGAATACCAAGAGTATACATGCTATCCTCCAAGAGAGCTTCTTTTTAATGCTTTTAAGCTGACTCCATTAGATAAAGTGAGAGTAGTCATTGTTGGACAAGATCCATATCACGAACCAAATCAGGCTATGGGTTTATCTTTCTCTGTTCCTAAAGGAGTAAAAGTTCCTCCATCATTAGTAAACATTTATAAAGAGATTTCCCAAGAATACGATTGCAGAATGGATTATTCTTCTGGCGACCTAACCTACCTAGCCAAGCAAGGTGTTCTTTTATTAAACTCCATTCTTTCGGTTAGAGCACATCAAGCTTTGAGTCATAACAACGAAGAATATCGCTTATTCCTTTCTCGCGTTCTTGAAGTCCTTGATCGTCAAAAACAACCAATAGTGTTCTTGCTTTGGGGCGGACCTGCTAGAAAGTTAAAAGCATATCTTCATAATCCAACTCATTTAATATTGGAGTGCATTCACCCATCCCCATTAGCAGCAAATCATGGGGGATGGTTTGGTAATAACCACTTCAAACTCGCTAATAAGTATCTCAAAGAAAATAGCACAAAAGAAATAAAATGGGCGAACATTTAATATAGTGTTCGCTTTTTTATTGTTATTTTTCCTGCTCTTGAACTGGAGGCCTATTGCTCAGAGAAGTGGTTGGGTTGGAGATTGCCATCAAA
>JAKSVL010000017.1 GCA_024407995.1 Bacilli bacterium
CTTTTTTTATCAAATTTAAAAATTGGCTATATGATTGATGGTAACGTTGTTGGCGTTATTCAACAAATGGGCCTTCTTGATAACTATATCGGTGTCGCATCAAACAAAGATATCTTGCTCCAAATTAAAAATGGTGAACTTGATGCTGGTATCATGCGCCACAATATTGGCACAACAATTTTAGATGAATTAAATATCAGTAATATTAAAGCTAGATATAGTTTGTCTCCAAGTTATATGTGCTTTGCTATTAATGGAGATAAGGCTAGTTTAGCAGCTAAAATCAATGACGTCCTCGATGAAATGCGCTTAAATGGCGAATTAAACAAGCTAAATAATATGTGGCAGATTGCAGGTATGAATGATCACGTTGCTAAGCCAATTGACGTTAATAATTTAAAAAAAGCAACCGCAAAACTACACATTAGGTAACTTTTTTTCAATAAAGATTGAGAAAAAAGCATAATTGTCATGTTTTTCTTATGTTTTCTTCCCTATATTAATTCAATAAATATAGCGCATTTCAATTCGTGATGAATGAAAGTAGCGCGCTAATGAAAGGAAAATTTATAATGAACGCAAAAAAAATTAATTTCCGTCGTTATTACCGCAATGTCCTTAAGTTTAGTCGCTTGTGGTGGTAATGCCAAAAAAGAACCTTGCGAAAAACACACTTGGGGCGAATACGAAATCACCGAACCAGCCACATGTGAAGCAGCAGGCAAAAAGAAAGCTATTTGTACAGTTTGTGGTGCAGAAGACGAAAAGACTGTTTCTAAATTAAGCCATAAGTATTCAGCATTTGAAGATGAAACACACAAGAATGTTGAAGCAAACTGCAAACAAGCCGGTGTCAAATACGAAAAATGTGAACTCTGTGGTGATATCAAATCAACCGAACTCAAGCAAACAGATCACGTTTTCGGTGAAGGTGCTGCTCAAGCTGCAGTAGCAAATGCAAACACACCATCAAAACTCGCAACTTGCAAATCATGTGACAAAGCTCAAATCACATGGAATGTTGGTGATTATGATAAGGCACTCTCTTCTTCAGATTTACCAGCCCTTTCCAATAATGGTATGAAATTCAATAAGGTTTATAACCAAACAAAGCCAACCGGTGATGAAAATTCCGGAACAGAAGGCAACCACATTGATTTCACAGTAGCTTCTCCAAAAGCAGCGACAAAAGCAACCCTTGCTTTCTTTGTAACAACAAATAGTAACTCTGCTCCAATTTTCAATTCTGTTGATAACGACCAAGCTCCAAGTTATGAATGGAACGGTACTGAATGGGTACGTGCAGCAAAACGTTACAAACTCTTTGTTAACGATGTTGAATATAAACTTGGTGATGATAGTTATGGCGATGTTGCTGGAAGTACACAAGATTGGTTTGATTTCCCATGTGAATTCCCATTAGTTCAAGGCATGAATAAAATTGAACTCCAATGCTATGGCGGCTATCGTCCAACAATGTTCCAATTTGCATTAAAGTACTAATTTTCATTAAATTTAAAACTGGGCTAGGAAAGAAATTTCTTAGCCTTTTTTACATTTATTAGTCATTAATTGATTGATTTAAGCTAGTTTTTATACGTTTTTATAATTTTTTTCTTTATTTCTAAAAAGAAAACGCACTAAAATTAAGTGTCAAAAAAAGGAGGTTTCATTATGAAAAATATTAAGAAATTAGCCTTAACAATGATATCAGCGTGTGTCATTTCATTATGTTCGGGATGTGGTAGTTCTACTCCATCCGGATGGAAATACGATAAAAACGATGCTAAAGATTTTGCCTCATATACCGCAAAACTGATTTCAAATGATGATAAATATATTTTCAGAATTAATGAAGATGCTAATACATTCAAAGCCTCTTTAAACAAAGATTCTTTAGTATTTTTTAACAAAACTGAATTAGATGAAAAAACAAAAGAAACTTATTACACATATGATGAAACTAAACAATATCAAGTTCCTTATGAAACACTCACTGTAAAAGATGATGGCAGTGGTCTAGATATCGTTTTTGATGGAGACGGCAAAAATTCATACGCCGCTTTAATTAATAAAAATGATATGCAAAACGGTCAGTTTGCTTTAGCATATACTGTCCCATTTTCGTTAGATTCTGATCAAGTAAGAACACAAACAGAATTTGAAGAACAATTAGTCTCAGTCACACCTGGTTGGGATGATGTTGAAATGTTTATCAATATGGCGGGCTATATTACCCAAATGTTCTTAGGCATGTATTGTGCAGTACCTACCGCTTTCGCTAGTGGCTTATTTGGCTATATTAATGTTTTAGGCAATGGTTTCTTTGGTGGTGGAGATCCAACAACACAGGATGTCTTAGATAAATTAGATACCATGGATCGTAAACTAGACGAAATAAGTAATAAGATTGATGAAAACCAAAGACAATTGATGGATGAAATGCTTCTTACTGAAGCAGGAGTGGATAAAGTCCTTCTCAATCAATACAAAGCAGATATTACTGAATATCAAACTCAATATGTTTTACCAGTTGAAAACTATTTAGCAATCTATAAAGATGGTATTGAACAAGCCTTAAAATCATATGTTCAATCATCAAAGACAATTGATTTCTATTATGCCTACGACACTAAAACCAACAAATGGGAAGCACAATCACCATATGTAGGCGATGTCTCATCCTATACTAAATATTCTTTAAACGTCGCCTCATTTACTAATGCGACAACTTATTTATCAAAACACGGCAATATCGTTAGTGATGGCTTTGTCAAAGAATTTGTTAAAGATATTAGTGATTCCATCACTTCAATCGATGACTATCCACTTAATTTAACAAAAGACAAATTGGCTAGTGATATTTATTCAACAGTGGTTGACTACTTGAATAAGGATTTCTTTTCCAATCCAAATAGACATACTGAAGTTGTAAATTTAATGACTAATGTCAAAAACATGGCCAATAGATTAGCAGGTACTACTGCCACAAGCGCAGCGGAATCATATGTTGAAAGATTAAAGATGATGTATAACTTCTCTGGTGAAATGAGGGAAATTTGTATCTCCTTATTAGCTGCTTTAAGAGATCAATTAGATGGCTATCTTGAAATTGCACAAGAAGCATGCAAATTTGCAGAAGTTAATTGTAAAGAAATGGGCACAGCCTATCTTGCTGCCGCTCTTAAAATTAAGCATATGACTGACGCAGAAAAAGAGTACGATCCTAATTATTGCTATTTTACAAATAGACCTGTCTATGGCAATTATTTCAGATCTATTTGGGAAATCAGTTACACAAACCCAGGCAATCATCCAACATTCCATGCTTCATTCAAGACTGGTGTTGTTACTAATTTTGATACAAGATACTCAAAAGCATTAACTTATAAAGAAGTCGATATCCAATCTTTAGATATGATGAATCAAACAAATCACAAACGTATTTATACAAGATATCAGATATTGCGTTCCTTAGGCTTGACTGAGGCTAATGATTATTTAGATTACTTAGTTTCTGCTAATATCATGAGCAAAACTGGCTATGATTTCTGGAAAGATATGAGAAATCAAGGTTGGGTTGGTGATGATGCTCATAGATTCTTAACATCTTTCGAAATTAAAGATATGGATGATTCTAACAAGGATGTCGGCATGACATGTACATGCTATGGCAATCCTGATAGTGAATATTATTATGTTGGTTGGAAAGGAAAATATGGTCAAAAGAGTGATGACTCCGAGTATCAATATTGGAGTGGCAAAAAAGCTGTTGGTGATTTCATCAACGCTAGTGATTGTTCCTTATTAAAAGATAGACGTATCGCTTGCTACGCTCAATATCACGAATCTCACAAACTATGGATTGATGATGAAATCTTTGGCTTCATTGATAATCCTGCTGGAGCTTACTATTTCTTGCTTTATAGCAACAATGTTGGGTATTAATTATGAAAACTAGATTTATATTTAATTTGTTAAGTTTATCTTTGGCAATTGCCTTATCTTCTTGCGCAACCACGGGATCAGCTTCTTCTTTATCGTCAAAGCCATCTTCTACTAGCCAAGTATCTAGTGGATTGACTATTCATAAAGATGCAGAATTCGGAGGAATTTGCATTGATACCTCTATCGTTGATTTTATGAAAGATGGTTATCAATTTGGCGATTCTTTCAACATCGAATTCTCTAATGGTGTTTCCTATCAAGATATCCCATTCTATGATGGCTATTACGTTAAAACTGGTGATATTCTTCTCATTGGATACCCAGGATACGAATATTTAGAATTATGTAAAAATAATACTTCTGGTTTCTATGATTCATTTAATTTCCCAGAAAATACAACCGTGCAAATTACGCTAAATACCGCACAAAAATATAAAACAACGCAAGAAGCACTTGGCTTAAAGTATTCTGATGACCGTAATACATATGCCAGCGATCAAATCTTTGCAAACTATCGTAATGTTAAATATGGTCGCATTGGCAAAAATGTTCTTTATAGAGGTGCTTCACCAGTTAATAACGTTCATAACCGTGCTAGTTATGTTGATGAATTCATTGAAAAAGATAAAGTTGCTTATATCATCGATTTAGCGGATTCCGAAGACAATATGAAATCATATTTAGCGGATCCTAATTTCAAATCTGATTATGCTAAAACTTTATATAACAAAGGTAAGGTTGATTTCCTTGGTTTGAATATGGGTTATACCGCGGACTCATATGGTCAAACAATCGCTGTTGCGTGTAGAAAAATGCTTAATAACGATGGACCATATTATTTCCACTGCACTGAAGGAAAAGATAGAACTGGATTCTTCGCTATTGTTTTAGAGGCCTTAATGGGCGCTACTGACGAACAATTAGAAGAAGATTACATGATTACTTATAACAATTACTATGGCGTCAATAAGACTGATACTCCAGATTTATATCAAGCCATTGTCGACTTACGTTTCTCAGAATTTGTTGATTTCTTCTGTTTAGAAGCAGCAGTAGGCACATTAACATTAGAGGCTAAGGCTTATAACTATTTAAAACGTTCTGGTTTAACTGATGCTGAATTAGAGGACTTAAAGGAACTATTAGCCACTGATATCGAGCATTCCGAAGAAGTTGAGCTTCCATTTATTTAATATATTAAGGAATAAAATAATTAAAACAATTAAGTCACTATCTAGTGGCTTTTTTGATACTTTGATATCTTTTTCTTTTATATAAAACTATTTTTATATATAATTGGAACATTCAATATACCGAAAGGAAATAAAAGGTATGAAGTATATATCCGTTAAAGAAGCTGCAAAAAAGTTTGGAATCAATGAAAGAAGAGTGCGTGTTCTTCTCAAACAAAAGAGAATTGAAGGCGCTATCTACAAAGATCATAAATATTTAATTCCAGAAAATGCTAATAAGCCACTAGATCGTCGTATCAAGGGACAACGTCTCTTTGAGGATTCTCCATTAAACGATTTAGACTTTGATTTTAAAAATTATCGTAAGAAATTCCCTACAGATGATGGCTACTTTGGCCGTTATGGTGGTAGTTATATTCCAAACAATCTTAAGAAAGCGATGGAAGAGATTTACTTTGGTTATCAAACAATTGCTAAATCTTCAAAGTTTATCGCAGAGTTAAGAGAAATTAGAAAGAACTATCAAGGACGTCCTACTCCTATTTATCACTGTCAAAATCTTAGTAATTACTTAGGGCGTGTACAGATTTACCTTAAAAGAGAAGACTTAAATCATGGTGGTGCTCATAAGTTAAATAATGCGATGGGTCAAGCTTTGTTGGCGAAATATTTAGGTAAGAAAAAATTAATTGCAGAAACTGGTGCAGGTAGTCATGGTTCTGCTGTTGCGATGGCGGCTGCCTATTTCGGTTTAGAATGTGATGTTTATATGGGCGAAGTTGACATGGCAAAACAAGCGCCAAATGTCGCTAGAATTAAAGTTTTAGGGGCTAATGTTATTCCAGTAAGTGCTGGTACAAAAACATTAAAAGAAGCAGTTGATGCTGCTTTCGAAGCATTTGCCAAAGAATATAAAACAGCTTTCTATGTGATGGGTAGTGCTGTTGGTCCACATCCATATCCATTAATGGTAAGAGATTTCCAAGAAGTTATTGGACGTGAAGCTAAACAACAATTCTTAGAAATGACTGGTGAGTTACCAGATATCGTTGCTGCTTGTGTTGGTGGTGGAAGTAACTCAATAGGCATGTTTGAAGACTTTTTAGCGGAGCCAGTCAACATTGTTGGCGTTGAAGCGATGGGTACAGGCAAAGAACCGGGCAAGAATAGTGCCACTATGACATTAGGTAAAGAAATGGTTCTTCATGGTTTTAATTCACTTGTTCTTCAAAATGAAGATGGTACTGCGGGTGATGCTTATTCAATCGCTAGTGGTTTAGATTATCCAGGTGTTGGTCCTGAACATGCATTCTTGAAAGAAATCGGTAGAGTTAAATATGAATATGTGACCGATGATGAAGCTGCAGAAGCTTTCTTCTTGTTATCTAGACTAGAAGGTATTATTCCTGGAATTGAATCAAGTCACGCTGTTGCATAGGCCATCAAATGCGCCAGAACGATGAAAAGCGGATCAATTCTAGTCACCCTAAGTGGTAGGGGCGATAAAGACATGGATTTCATGCTCGAAAAATACCCACATATGTTCAAATAGTTTGTGTTTGATATTATATTTCTAGGAAAGTCACTTGTTTGAGTGGCTTTTCTTTTTTTTCAAAAGCGCAAAATTTCGAAATACTAATTTTATATTAGTCATTAATTAAAAACTGGTCTATAATACAAGCACGCCCCCTCTAAAGTTAGATTAAGCGAGTAGAATTAAGAAAAAATGAATCAATAAATACAAATGCAAATTTGCTTTTTGTATTTATTATTTTAAAGATATTATTTATAATAATTCCACTATGGGAAAAACAATTAAAAGAATTAAAGCTTTATCTTTCATCCTCATCACTTTAGAAATCGTTGCGTTAGCCGTATTTTCGGTTTTCTATTTCAATAATTTCTTAGATGTTCAAACAAAAATTCAACCTTACTTTATCGCTCTAGGCGCAGTTGCTGCCGTTGTTGTGAATGGCATATTCATTTGGATAGTTATTTTATTACTGTCTTCATTGAGACAAAAAACAGATTTACGTGCTGCTGAAGTTATTGGTAGTGATGTTCAAGAAGCTTATAACTTCGCAATGATTGGTTTAGCTATTACTGATGATCAAAATATTGTGTTATGGACTAATGACTTATTCAAGGCCAGACATATCGAAATCATGGATACAGATATCATTGAATGGCAGCCTGAATTAGCAGCTCTTCGCGAATCAAATAGTAGTGATCAGGGTGTCAAAATTATCATTAACTCCCGTACTTATGCTGTTAAACTTTTACCAGAAGCGGGTTTATGGATTTTTAAAGATATTACTGACTATGAACAAATCTTTAATTATTCCAAAGAACAAGCCCCTGTTGTTGGTATTTTAGCAATCGATAACTATGACGATGTTGTCCGTGGCGATGATGATTTCAATGACGTGGTCACAAAAGTTAAAAATGATATCTTTGGTTATGCTAAAGACTATGGCATTCTTCTCAGAAGAATTAAAGATGATAGTTATTCAATGCTTTGTAACTATGCTTCTTTCTGTCGTATGTTGGATGATAAATTCTCCATCATTGATAAGGTTAGAAGCGAATCTGCTCGTGGTGAAATACCATTAACTCTTTCAATTGGTATCGCTCATGACTTCCCAGATGTTAATAAACTTAATGACTTAGCTAATGACGCTTTAGATATCGCTATGAGCCGTGGTGGTGACCAAGTTGTTGTTTCTGCTTATGGCCAAGAAATGAAATTCTATGGTGGTAAATCTGAAGCGCAAGAAAAACGTAATAGAGTTAAAACGCGTGTTCTTGCAGACTCTCTTATTTCATTAATCAATGCTTCCCAGCGTGTTCTCATTATGGGCCACGCAAACATGGATATGGATGCCTTCGGTGCATGTTTAGGTATGAAGGCCATTTGTGCTCGTGTTAAAAAAGATGCCCGTATCGTTATAGATCTTAAAAATACAGAAACCAAAACAAGATCTGCTTTGAACTCTACATTTGGCAAAGACGAATTAGAAAAAATTGTTGTTAATTCCAAAGATGCAGAAGATATGATTTCTGGCGATACCTTATTAATAGTGGTTGATGTCCATATTCCAAGCATGGTTATGGCACCAAAACTAGTGGACATGGCCGCTAAAATCGTGGTTATTGACCATCATAGACGCGCAGAAGAATATATCGATTCTCCTGTCTTTAACCATATTGACCCAGCCGCTTCTTCAACTTGTGAATTAGTTTCTGAATTTATTAGATTCTCATCAATCAACCCAAGAATTGAATTGCCAAGTACATATGCAACTATTATGTTATCTGGTATCTTCTTAGATTCAGCGTATTTCAAGAGTAGAAATACTGGTATTAGAACATTTGAAGCTGCCACTATTCTTAAAGAATATGGCGCTGATAACTCTTTAGCAGATGATTTCTTAAAAGATGAATACGAAGAGCACAAAGAAGTTGCAGAAATCACCGATAACCTTGAAACACCATTCTATGGCGTGGTTATTGCTACTGCTAACCAAGATCGCTTATATGACTACGCAACCATCGCTAAAGCCGCTAACCTTTGCTTGAGCTATAAAGGTGTGCGTGCAGCCTTTGTTATTGGTAAAGTCAGTCAAAGAGAAATCCGTATATCAGCGAGAAGTGATGGCACAATCAACGTCTCATTACTTTGCGAAAAACTTGGTGGTGGTGGTCACTTTACCTCTGCGGCAACATTATTTACCGGCACTGACTTAAAAGTCGCAAAACAAAAAATATTAATGGTTTTGGAATCTTCATTAAAAGAAGCAACCAACACTGGAATACCAAAGAATAACGAGGAGGAATAATCGTATGAAAGTCATACTCTTAGCAGATGTTAAAAAACTCGGCAAAAAAGATCAAACTATCGAAGTAAGTGATGGTTACGCTGTTAACTTCCTCTTCCCTCGTCATTTAGCAGTCCAAGTGACCAAGAAAAGCGTTGAAGTGTTGGAAAATCAACAAGAAGAAGCGAAAGAGAATGCAGCGAAAATGAAAGCAGAAGCCGAACAATTGGCTAAACAACTTGAAGGCATTACTCTCGAATTTAAAGTCAAAACTGGCCGCGAAGGAAAGATGTTTGGTGCCATTTCATTAAAGCAAGTAGTGGAAGAATTAATCAAACAAGCAAACATCGATATCGATAAACGCAAATTCTTGGATAAAGGTCCACTTGATATCCTTGGTTATCATCATCTAAAAGTTGAATTATATAAGGGCGTTATTAGCAAAGTTAACGTTCATCTAGAAGGGGAGGAGAAATAATATGGCTCGTGCAAAAGCACCAAGAGATCTACCATATAACGAACAAGCTGAACAAGCTGTTTTAGGCTCTGCTCTTTTATCTAGAGAATGCTTATTTTCAGTCCTTTCTTCATTGAATGAAGATGATTTCTATCTTGGCAAACACCAATTAATTTATCGTGCAATAAGAATATTATTTGATAAACAAAGCGCAGTTGATGTCTTAACTGTGACTGAAGAATTAATGAACATGAAGGAACTTGAAACAATTGGAGGAGTTGAATATCTTCAACAATGTTCTGACTCCATGGTCGCTCTTTCATCTATTGAATATTACATTAACATCGTTAATGACCAAGCGGTTTTAAGAAGATTAATTCAATCGTGCCGTGATATCGACAATCGCTTTTTGAATGATGAGATCAATGACGTCAATGATTTTATTTTAGATAGCGAAGCTTTATTAAAGAATGCTACTGAAAAGAGAAGAGTTTCTGAATTTAAGAATGCTGAGACTGTCGCAGAAATGGTGAGATTAAATATTGAAACACCAAAAGAAATTAAAACTGATGGTGTTAATGGTTTAACAACTGGTTTTGACTCTCTTAATAAACTCACTCAAGGTTTCCATGCTGGTGACATGATTATTGTTGCAGCGCGTCCTTCTGTTGGCAAAACTGCTTTAGCAATTAACTTTGCATATCGTGCTGCTAATCGTACAAATAAACCAGTGGCTATCTTCTCTCTAGAAATGCCAGCAGAACAATTAGTAACTCGTTTAGTAGGCGCTGAATCTTCAGTATCATTAAACAAAATTTCCACCGGTAACTTAACTGGTGTTGATAGGGCAAAAGTTTCTAATGCTATTCATAAAATTGGTAGTCTTCCACTTTATATTGATGATTCTCCTAATGGCAAACTAATGGACATCATCGCTAAAAGTAGAAAATTACAAGCTAATAATCCAGACTTAGGCTTAATCATTATTGACTATTTAGGTTTAGTTTCTTCTGGTTCTTCTAGAAGTACTGATTCTCGTCAAGAAGAAGTTAGAAAAGCCTCTTTGGCGTTAAAGAGTCTAGCCCGTGAACTTAAAGTTCCTGTGATTGTTGTTTCACAATTATCTCGTTCTGTTGAACAACGTGGTGAAAACAAACGTCCAATTCTTTCTGACTTGAGAGATTCTGGTTCCATTGAACAAGACGCTGACGTCGTTATGCTTCTTTATCGTGAAGACTATTATAAAGATTCAAAAGCAACAAACGCTGGCGATAAGAAACTTAAAAACTTATCCAGTAGTGAACGCTTTGAAATGGTCAAAGAACAAAAAGAAAAAATTACTGGTGAATCAATGGTGGGTGATGTTTCCTTCGTTGAAGTTAACGTTGCTAAAAACAGAAACGGACAAACTGGTAAATCATACTTATTCTTCTATAAATCATTTGGTAGATTTGATGAGCCAAGTGAAGAATGGCTCAAACAAATGCGCGAAATTAATGAAAACAGTGGTGACTAATGTATTTTCATGTAATTGCCTCTGGTTCTAAAGGAAACGCAACCATCGTTGTTTCTTCAAATACAGTTTTGCTCATTGATATGGGCATTACTTTATGTCGTTTAGAAGAAGGCTTAGCGGAAATAAATTTAACAGTAAACGATATTACTGGTGCGATATTTACCCATAATCACTGCGACCATATTTCTGGTTTAAAATTCTTTTCCCCTAAAATCATGTATGCATTAGAGGGAACATTACCATCATCTTTATCTAATATTGTTTGTGTTAATCAACCATTTAGAATTGGAGATTTTGAAATTACTCCTATTGAAACAAGCCACGATGCTACTAATCCGTGCGCGTATTTAATTAAAGATAAAGAAGAATCATTGTTTTACATGACTGATACTGGTGTTTTCTTAAATTACTGTCTGCCAACAGTTAAAAATCCTACTTATTTAATTATTGAATCAAATCACGATATTAAGATGCTTTTACATACCAATCGTCCATTCGAATTAAAGAATCGCATAATGTCTGACAAAGGCCATCTTTGTAACGAAGATAGTGCAATCGCGGCTATCTCTATCATCGGAGATCAAACTAAAGAAATAGTTTTAGCCCATCTTTCAGAAGAGGCTAATACTCCAGAAGTTGCTCTAGATGCCTACCATAAAATCTTCAATCACTTTGGTGTTAATATTGATAATTATAGAGTGAGAACAGCTTATCAAAGACAATCTTTAACAGGAGGTAACTACCCTCATGAAAATTAAGATTTATGCGATAGGTCATTTAAAAGAATCATATTTAAAACAAGGCATAAATGAATATCTTGGAAGATTAAAACCATATGCTCAAGTTGAAATCGTTGAAGTAGACGATGAAAGTATTGTCACTAATCCCAGTCTAAAAGAAATCGAAATGGTAAAGAATAAGGAAGGGATGAAAATACTTAAATTATTAAAAAGCGATGAGTATGTGATTGGTTTAGATCTTGTAAAAAAACAACCAACTAGTCCTGAATTTGCTAAATATTTAGAAGAAAAATTCGTTTTAGGTGGATCAAATATTTCTTTTGTCATTGGTGGTTCTTATGGATTAAGTGATGAATTAAAGAACCGTTGTCGTGATAGAATTGGTCTTTCTAATATGACCTTTTTGCATCAAATGACTAGATTAATACTATTAGAACAGATATATCGCGCTTTTAAGATTAATAGAAATGAGGTTTACCATAAATGAAAGAATATGAAGAATTCAAACATTTAAAAATGCTTGAGGATAAGAACAATCCTTTCTGCGCTTTATATGAATATGAAAGTGGTGAATCTTTCTATTTAGAACCAGTATTCTATACCCAATTAATGGGTTTTAAAGATCATTATCCTGATCAATATCATTTGATTATTGAAAAGATGGAAGAGCTAGTGAAGAAAAATAAAAAAATTGTCTTCACCGGTAACTTTGATAATCCGTTAACCGCTGTCGACAATTATATATTTTTAGAAATTACCGATGTGACTGATTCTTTGCAAATTTATGCAGAAGATAAGTCACGTGGTAGTGATTATGGTGACTAGTTATTGTTGAACTGGTCTTAATTCCTTCATGGAAATCCACATCACTCTTAAGCCTAATGTTAAGATGAAGATCATTGAGGCGTATTGAGTTAAGAATAAACCGAGAACTAGAGTAATAAGTGCTGGGGCTAAACCTAAACGTGCTTCAACCTTCATGCATAACCAAAGAGTGAAGTAGTTGTTTGGATTGTTTTTACCACGCGTCATGATCCACATTAATAAGCCCATGAAGAGGCTTAAGCCTAAGAAGATAGCGGCGTAGATACCACTTGTTGTAAATGTGTTTTTATATTTAATAGCGTCATATGTTTTGTTTAAGAATGATCTAAAGTTCTTTAAAACGCCATTACAATAATCTAAGTTAGCAATATTAGCCTCAATAGTATTTCCCTCTTTATCTTTAACGGTAAGAAGTGTGGCTAATAAAGTGCTATTTGGTTTGATATTGCTATAGTTACCACCCATAGAGGCCGCTACTGCTTTATCTTGATAACAAACAACAACATAAATGGTGTCTTTGAAAGCAATCATATAAGTTGGACTATAATACTTTGTGTCTTCTGGATCATTAACAGCGTCTAATTTATCAGTGGTGTTAACTTTGTATTTAATATTACTAATGAATGTATTTAAGTTGCTGGCTTGTTTAGAATTGCCGCTTAAATCACTGACATATAACACTAATTCGTATTGGCTTGTAGCGGTGCTAACATAAGTTTTTAGTGGTGTAGCATCGGCGATTTTTGTATCATCAGCAGAATCAAAAGTCACATATTCTGCATAGTTAACATTGGCAACGGTCATTTCGTGATTTTCATCAAGCATGAATTCGTGACCTTCGTTTTTAAGATCAGTCGCTAATTGAGTAATATTCTTTTCTAAACCAAAGGTTGTGCTACTAATAAAAGCAGAACCATTAGTGTTCATTGCAGAAATAAAAAGTGGGAGAACTGGCAAAAGAACGGATAAAAAGAACATGACAATAGTCAACCATAATGGACCATTTTTCGCACCGCGGATTGCCGCAGCATTGTTAATCAAACAGCCAAAGCCGTCTCTTACTCTATCTTTTGTTCTTTCTTTCATCTTTGTTACCTCACAGCCAAATTATTTTACCTAAAAATATACTTAACGTAAATAATATTATTTATGAATCATAAAAACAAGGTTTGTGCGTGCATCTACGCGTTTTGCCATTTTAATACACGAAAGATAGCAAGATAATCAGTTTATAACATTGTTTTTTATGACAATATACAAATTGAAGAGGTGTCATAATATGAAAGAAATTTTCCCAAATATTCCGGAAATTAAATTTGAAGGTAAAGATAGTAAAAATCCTTTAGCTTTCCATTACTACAATCCGGATCAAATCGTTTTAGGCAAACCAATGAAAGAACATTTGCCATTTGCAATGGCATGGTGGCACAATTTAGGTGCTACTGGTGTTGATATGTTTGGTGCAGGCCCAGCTGATAAGAGCTTCGGTGCCAAACCAGGCACAATGGAACACGCCAAAGCAAAAGTTGATGCTGGTTTCGAATTCATGAAGAAACTTGGTATCAAATATTTCTGCTTCCACGATGTCGACTTAGTTCCAGAATGTGAAGACATTAAAGAAACAAACAAAGAATTAGATGAAATTTCTGACTACATCTTAGAAAAGATGAAGGGTACAGATATTAAGTGTTTATGGGGTACTGCCAATATGTTTGGTAACCCACGCTTCATGAATGGTGCTGGTTCAACCAATAGCGCAGATGTCTTTGCATTTGCCGCAGCCCAAGTTAAAAAAGCTTTAGATATCACTGTTAAATTAGGTGGTAGAGGCTATGTCTTCTGGGGTGGTAGAGAAGGTTACGAAACACTCCTCAACACTGACGTTTTATTTGAACAAAAGAATATCGCTCGCTTAATGAAGATGGCTGTTGAATATGGTCGCTCCATTGGCTTCAAAGGCGATTTCTATATCGAACCAAAACCAAAAGAACCAATGAAACATCAATATGACTTTGATGCTGCAACCGCAATTGGTTTCTTAAGACAATATGGCTTAGACAAAGACTTCAAGATGAACATTGAAGCTAACCATGCTACTTTAGCAGGTCATACCTTCCAACACGATTTAAGAATCTCTGCTATGAACGGTATGTTGGGTTCTATTGATGCTAACCAAGGCGATATGCTCTTAGGTTGGGATACCGATGAATTCCCATTTGATGTTTACAGTGCAACACAATGTATGTACGAAGTCTTAAAGAATGGTGGTCTCACCGGTGGCTTCAACTTCGATAGCAAAACGCGTCGTCCATCATACACCAAAGAAGATATGTTCTATGCTTATATCTTAGGTATGGATACATTCGCATTAGGTTTGTTAAAAGCCGCTGCGATTATCGAAGATGGTCGCTTAGATAAATTCGTCGAAGATAAATACGCTTCCTTCCACAACACAGAAATCGGTCAAAAGATCATTAATGATAAGACAGATCTTAAAGAATTATCCGACTATGCTTGCAAGATGGGTGCTCCAGAACTTCCTGGCAGTGGTCGCCAAGAAATGTTGGAATCAATCGTCAACGACATCCTCTTTGGCAAATAAGCCAATAAAATTAATAAATAACTAGGGCTTTTCGAAGCCCTTTTTATTTTTTGCTAAATAATTTTTGCATACACGTATCACGGTATATGCGCAAGAAAGCCTATATAATTTCACTTAATTATCGTATCAGTTCATGCGTACATATCATAGTATGGGAGTGAAGAAAAAACATATTAAACGTGAAGTTAAGTGTTTAAATTTCTTTTGCGTTGCTAGTTTTTTAAGGGTCTAGTCTCGCGAAAAAATTAAAACCCTTAAAGAAAGGAAACGCAACC
>JAKSVL010000018.1 GCA_024407995.1 Bacilli bacterium
ACATTAGTATTATTTGCATCATTAGCCCTCACAGCATGTGGTGGCGGTAACGCTCAATCTTCTGTGGCTTCAGAATGCAAAACACACAAATGGGTTCAAGACACCACAAAAGAAAACGTTCCTGCAACATGTTTAGCCGATGGTATCACATACCAAGTTTGTCAAAACTGTGGTCAAGCTCAAGAAAAGAAAGTTAATAAGTTAACAACACACACTTGGGGCGAAGATCCAGACCATCCAGATGTTCCAGCATCATGTGGCGTTGCCGGTGTCGACAACAAGAAATGTACGGTTTGTGGTGCAACAGAAAGCACTCCAATCGCTGCTCAAGATCACGAATTCCAAGATGATGGCGCAGCAGTTGGTGTCGTTCACAAAGAAAAATGTAAAAACTGTCAACAACCAGCTTATCGTTTCGAAGTTTCCGAAGCTACAGGTTGGAATAAAGCAGATACAAAGATGAACGGCAAAACCTCCCCAGACAATCAATCCGCTTGGGCACTCGGTGGTGCAGTTCCTGCCGGTACATACAGTGTTCATATCAATACAAAGATGTCCTATGATTCTCACTCTGATAGATATTTCTACAATCAATGGGAAACAGATACTGCTTCCTCACCAGATAAACAAGATGAGTCTCCATATAGATATTACTTCCAAGTTGATAGCGGCGAAATGGCCTACCCAATGACAAAGAAGAGCTGGGGCGAATTAAAATTAAGCGGCACAGAATTCAGAACATGTGAAGTTGAAGCTACAGTTACAATTACTGCTTCTTCCACAGAATTCCATTTAATCCATGGTAACATCGGTTATTCATTAGCCATTGCTTACGTTAGATTAGTTCCAATTGCTAAATAAGTAATTAATAAACTATTAGGCTCGCCATGTGCGGGCCTTTTTTGTGCTTTTAATAAGGCTTCAAAAACGTTATACTTAAGTGAATTATTTTTAGGTAAGAAATATGAAAAAAATCGGTATTATCGGATCTGGTACATGGGGCACTGCTTTAGCGAATTTATTATCCGCCAGTAATCATAATGTGACTCTTTGGTCTAGATTTGAAGAAGAAGCAAACGCATTAAACGAAACTCATCAACACCGTAACCTTCCAGGTGTTGAAATTAATAAAAACATTATCTTCACTTGCAATATTGAAGAAGCAATCAAAGGAAAAGACATCATCGTGGTTGCGACACCATCCGTTTATGTGCGCGAAACAACCGTTCTAATGAAAGATTATTTAGAACCTAAACAAATTATCGTTACAGTCGCTAAAGGCGTGGAAAAAGGCACTTTAATGACAACTAGTGAGATTATTCATGATGTTTTAAAAGAAAAAGATCATCCAGTTGTAGCGTTAAGTGGCCCAACACACGCAGAAGAAGTGGCAATTGGATTACCAACTTTAATTGTTTCTGCCTGTGAAGACCTTGAATATGCTGAAGAAATTCAAAATGTTTTTTATTCATCATCTTTAAGAGTTTATACAAATCAAGACATTTTAGGTGTTGAAATATGTGGCGCTCTTAAAAATATCATCGCTTTAGCCGCTGGTATGAGCGATGGCTTAGGCTATGGTGATAATGCGAAAGCAGCTTTAATTACCAGAGGCTTAAGAGAAATTATCAAGATTGGTTTAGCCATGGGTGCGGATATAAATACTTTCTCAGGATTAACGGGAATTGGTGATATTGTCGTCACCGCTACTAGTGTGCATTCACGTAACCATAAAGCAGGATATTTGTTAGGTCAAGGTTATTCTTTGCAAGAAACTTTAGAAAAAGTTGGCATGGTAGTAGAAGGTCTTAACTCCTTAGAAGCGGCAATCGAATTAGAGAAAAAATATGGCATGCAGCTACCAATTATCGATACCGTGTCCGCTATTATTGAAGGAAAAGCCTCAGTAAAGGATGCTGTTAATTCATTGTTCTCTCGTAAAAAACGCAACGAAAACTCATTTAATTAATTAAGAAAAATGGTCGAACAAAATCGACCTTTTTTCTTGCTCTACGAAATAAAAAAATAATAAAACAGGCATACCGTGTATATGACTAACGGAAATTCTAAACATTTTATCTTAAAATGTATTGTTATTCTTTTCGCGTACACGTAAAATATAGACGCTGAATTACTGAATGTAATTTTATTAGGAGGCTATTATGGCAAAATTACAACCACAAGCTGTAAAACTAATTACCGAAATAGTTGAACGTTACAAGGATGAACCAACTCCTACCATGATGATTCTTGAGGATATTCAAAGAGAATTTGGCTATATTCCACTTGAAGTCCAAGAATTAGTCTCACAACTCACTGGTGTACCTGTCAGTGATATTTATGGTGTTGTGACTTTTTATTCGTTCTTCTCAATGTCCCCAAAGGGCAAATATGTTATCGGTGTTTGCTTGGGCACCGCTTGCTACGTTAAAGGCGGACAATTAGTACTAGACAAATTTAGTGAATTATTAGGTATCAAACCAGGCGAAACAACTGAAGATGGCTTATTCACATTAGACATCTTACGTTGCATCGGCGCTTGTGCGGTCGCCCCTGCTGTTAGTATCAACGGTAAGGTCTATCCACAAGTTAAAGTTGATAACGTTAAAAACATCATCGCAGAATATCGCGCTAAGGAGGCTTAATCATGAATAAGATTACTAATGAAAAAGAACTTACTGAGCGTTTTGAACACTGCGGTAAATGCTTAGAAAAGAAATTCCATTGTGAACCAGGATATAGAGCAATTGTTGTCTGTGGTGGTACTGGCTGTTTATCAGCAGACTCACAAGGAATCATGGATCGCTTCAATGAAGTGATTAAAGAAAAAGGACTTCAAGACAAAGTTACATGCAACGTTGTTGGATGTTTCGGTTTCTGTTCCCAAGGTCCATTCGTGAAGATTTTCCCAGAAGAAACTCTTTACACAAAAGTTAAAGTTGCTGACGTTGATGAAATCATTGAAAAAGACATCATCGGTGGTGAAGTTGTTGATCGCTTATTATTCGTCGATCCACAAACAAAAGAACACGTTCAAAAACAAAACGAAATTAATTTCTATAAATTACAAAAGAGAGATATCGCTCTTCACGGTAATAGTGAAATTAACCCAGAAGATATTGATGAAGCTATTGGTTATGGTGCATTCCAAGGCTTAAACAGAGCTCTTCACATGACAAGAGAAGAAGTCATTGATGAAGTTTTAAAATCTGGTTTAAGAGGCCGTGGTGGTGCTGGCTTCCCAACTGGTAAAAAATGGTCATTCGTTCCAAAAACAGATGGTCCAAAATATATGATTTGTAACGGTGATGAAGGTGACCCAGGTGCATTCATGGATCGTTCCATCATCGAAGGTAATCCTTGTGCCGTTATTGAAGGTATGATGATTGCTGGTTACGCTATCGGCGCTAACGACGGTTATTTCTACGTCAGAGCAGAATATCCAGTCGCTGTTAAGAGATTAAGCAATGCCATTAAGAAGTTAGAAGAAATTGGTCTCTTAGGTGATCATATCTTAGGTACAGACTTCTCATTCCACTGCCACATTAGACTTGGTGCTGGCGCATTCGTCTGTGGTGAAGAAACAGCATTAATTAACTCAATCGAAGGCAAACGTGGTATGCCTCGTCCACGTCCTCCATTCCCAGCAGTTAAAGGTTTGTGGAACTGCCCAAGTGTTGTCAATAACGTCGAAACACTTGCTTGTGTCTCCTATATCTTAAGAGAAGGTTGGGAAAAATTTGCCGCTATTGGTACTGCTGATACAAAAGGTACCAAGGTCTTCGCTTTAGGTGGCAAGATCAATAACGTTGGCTTAGTGGAAGTTCCAATGGGCACAACATTAAGACAATTAATTTATGATATCGGTGGTGGTATTCCAAACGGAAAGAAATTCAAAGCCATTCAAACTGGTGGTCCTTCCGGTGGTTGCTTAACTGAAAAAGATTTAGATACTCCAATTGACTTTGGTTCATTAGTCGCTGCTGGCTCAATGATGGGTTCCGGTGGTGCCATCGTCATGGACGAAGATAACTGTATGGTGGATGTCGCTAAATTCTATATGACATTCATTTGTGATGAATCTTGTGGTAAATGTTCTCCTTGCCGTATCGGTACAAGAAGATGCTTAGATATCTTAACTAAGATTTGCGATGGCAAAGGCGAAGAAAAAGATATCCAAGACCTCAAAGAATTAATCGATGTCGTGAGAAATAACTCTCTCTGTGCATTAGGTCAAACCGCTACTAACCCAATCGTTAGTACAATGAAAGCCTTCCCAGAAGAATATGAAGCTCACGTTAAAGATCATAAGTGTCCTGCTCATGTCTGTAAGAACATGATGGAATACTACATTCTCCCAGACAAATGTATGGGTTGTGGCTTATGCCAACGTGGTTGTCCTGTTGGTTGTATTTCTGCCACAGACTTACCTGCCAAGATTCCTGGCAAGTTCGTGTTAAAGATTGATGCTAGCAAGTGTGTCAAGTGTGGTAACTGCCAAGCTGGCTGCCGCTTCAACAGCATCATCAAGAGATAGGAGGAAAAAGTTATGTCATTAGTGAACATTAAAATTAACGGTCAACCTTATCAAGTTGAAGCTGGCTTAACTGTTTTAGAAGCTGCGAGAAAATGCGGTTATCAAATTCCTTCTCTCTGCGCTTTCAATCATGGTAAATGTTCTTTAGCATCATGCCGTGTTTGTTTAGTTGAAGTCGTTGGCGCTCGTGGTTTAGTCGCTTCATGCGTTTATCCAGTCAACGAAGGTATGGAAATTATTACTAACTCACAAAAGGCTATCGAAGCCAGACGTGCTAGTGTTGAATTAATCCTTTCCAACCACCAAAAGAATTGTTTACAATGCCCAAAACAAGGCAAATGTGAATTATTAGAAGTTGCTAATATTGTCGGTGCTCGTGATGCAAAATTCCCTGGTCAACAAACACCAGCCACAGTTGATGAAGTTGCTCCTGGCATCATCAGAAATACTGCAAAATGTATCTTATGTGGACGTTGTATCGAAAGATGTAAAGAAGCACAAGGCATTTCTATCTTAGGCTTTGAAAACCGTGGTTTCCAAACCATCGTTGCTCCTGCTCAAAATAGAAGCTTTGCTGAAAGTCCATGCTTACAATGCGGTCAATGCGTGAACGTCTGTCCAACTGGCGCATTATATGAAAACGAAGAAATCGCTAAAGTTGATGCCGCTTTCAAAGCAGGCAAGAAAGTCATCGTTCAAACTGCTCCAGCTGTTAGAGCGGCTATCGCAGAAGAATTCGGTGAACCTATTGGCACAACTGGTACTGGTAGAATGGTTGCAGCTTTACGTAGATTAGGTTTCTATCGTGTTTTCGATACTAACTTCGCTGCAGACTTAACCATTATGGAAGAAGCTCATGAATTAATGGAAAGAATTACCAAAAAAACAGCACCTCTTCCACAAATCACATCTTGCTCACCAGGTTGGATTAACTACTTGGAATACTATTATCCAGAAATCATTCCAAACGTTTCTACATGTAAATCCCCACATATGATGATGGGTGCTATCCTCAAATCATATTTTGCTAAAGCTCATGAAATTGATCCAAAAGACATCTTTGTCGTTTCCATCATGCCATGTACCGCTAAGAAATATGAAAGACAAAGAGCACAAATGCCAAATGATGTTGATGCAGTTTTAACAACACGTGAACTCGCTAAGATGATTAAACGTGCTGGTATCAACTGGCAAGCTCTCCCAGAAGAACAATTCGATAACGACTTATTAGGCGAATATACTGGTGCTGGTGTCATCTTTGGTGTTACTGGTGGTGTTATGGAAGCCGCTTTAAGAACCGCATACTTCTGGTTAACTGGTAAAGAATATGGCCCAATTGATTTCAAAGTCGTCCGTGGCTTAGAAGCAATCAAAGAAGCTGAACTCGATATTAATGGTACAGTCATTAAAGTCGCTGTCACATCTGGTATGGCTAATGCTAAGAAGTTATTAGACCAAATCAAAGATGGTACTTCCCCATATGCTTTCATCGAAATCATGTGCTGCCCAGGCGGATGTATTAACGGTGGTGGTCAACCATTCGTTAAACCAATGTTCTTGCCTAATGAAGGTGATGACATTTTAGAAACATACCGCGCTAAACGTGCCAGTGTGTTATATAGCGAAGATGAAAGACTTGTCATTCGTCAAAGCCATAATAACAAAGATGTCCAAAAACTTTACAAAGACTTTTTGGGAAAACCTGGTAGTGAACTCGCTGAAGAATTACTCCATACCAGCTATGTTGCTGATAGAGAAAAATATCCAGTTAAGAAATAACTAAACACTTGGGGGCGGGTTTAATTCTCGCCCCCTTATTGTCTCTAAACGAGGTAAATAATATGAATATCAAATTTTACAATTCCCTTTCTAATTCACTTCAAGATTTCAATACGCTTGAAGATAACAAGGTTAGCATGTACGTCTGTGGTCCAACAGTTTACAACTATCCACACATCGGCAACATGAGACCAGTCGTTGTCTTTGATACTTTGAAACGCTTTTTGACTTATATTGGCTACAAAGTCACTTATGTCAGTAACTACACTGATGTTGATGACAAGATTATCAAAGCCGCTAAACAAGAAGGTAAATCAGAAAAGGAATTAACAGATTTCTATATTCGAGAATTTGAAAAAACAGTAAAAGGCATTGGCTCACAAGTTCCAGATGTCACACCAAGAGTAACTCAATACATTGATAAGATTATTGCTTATATCGATAATTTGGTAAAAATTGGTGCGGCATATGTGAGAGATGGTGATGTCTATTTCCGCGTAGAAAACATCAAAGATTATGGTGCTTTAAGCGGCATCAACATCGAAGATTTAAAAGTGGGCGCTAGAGTGGAAGAAAATTCACAAAAAGAAAGCCCATTAGACTTCGCGTTATGGAAAAAGACTGAAGATGGCATTAAGTGGACATCTCCTTGGGGTGAAGGTCGTCCAGGCTGGCATACCGAATGCTGTGTCATGATTGATACCATTTTCCCAAATCACTATATCGATATCCATGGTGGTGGTTATGACTTAAAATTCCCGCATCATGAAAATGAAATTGCCCAAACTGAAGCTACTCATCATCATAAAATTGCTAAATTCTGGATGCATAACGCTTTCATTAATTTTGGTAATGAAAAGATGTCTAAATCTTTAGGCAATATTGTTTTAGCAAAAGATATGATTTCTCAATATGGTGGCGCCGTGACAAGATTAGTCATTTTAAACGCTCATTATCGTCAAGCTGTGAATTTCACTGAAGATACAATTAAAGAAGCACAGCAAGTCGTTTCTCGTATGCAAATGGCGTATAAGCAAGCTGCTTTAAAGTTACAATCAAACAATATTGATCTTGATCAAGGTAAACCATTATATATTGATAACTTCTTAGCAGCCCTAGCAGATGATTTAAATACTGCAAACGCTTTAGCGGAACTTTATAACGTTTTAAAAGAAGTGAATCAAATTATTAGAAATAGAGAGATTGATTATCAAAAACTCAACGACTTATTCAAAACTTTAACAGATATGTTCTTTGTATTAGGTCTAGACATTACATACGTAAAGTTTGATAATGATATCTCACTTTTATATAAAGAGTACTTAGAAAGCAAAGAAAATAAAGATTTTGCCAAGTCTGATGAACTCCGTCAAAAATTAATAGAAAAAGGTGTAATGTAGCTTGATAGAAGAAACCGCGAATATTTCGTGGTTTAAAACTTGATTACAGGTAGCGTGAAAACTGCTGTTAACATAGTAAATACACCGCTATAGTGTGTAAGGTTTAAGCTGAAACTAACATTGCAATAACAACATAAGTCTTGGTGTTTATACCATTTCTTTATAAATTAGCTCTCAGGACCTTAAAAAATGCAAAACACATAAGGAAATTATTGAAGCTCTAGCAACTTTAGAATAAATTATTTGTATTGAAGAAATCGATTAAGCATGAATAAAGAAACAAATATTGTTTACGGTAAGAATCCGGTCATCGAGGCCATCAACGCAAAAAAGGCGTTAAAGGTTTTTATTGTTACCAATTTTAGCGACCAAAAGATTCTTAATCTCATAAAAAAAAATAAGCTTCCTTTTGCTAGCATTTCTCCTAACGAGATGAACAAGATGAGCGATAACGGTGTACATCAGGGTGTCGCCGCTGAACCCAAGCCTTATCAAACTGTCTCGGTTGAAGAAATAATCTTGAAAGCAAGAAAGAAAGAAAAAAAGATTATTGTCATGCTTGATAACATTAATGATCCACATAATTTGGGTGCTATATTAAGAAGCGCCGATGTCTTTGAAGCGGCAGGAATTATCCTACCAAAACATAATTCGGTCTCTCTTAATGCCACTGTTGCTAAAACAAGCGCAGGGGCTATTAACTATGTGCCTGTAGCAGTAGTGAACAATCTAAACCAAGCCATTAAAACATTAAAAGATGAAGGCTATTGGGTTGTTGCTACAGATGGAAGCGCCACAATATCTTATTCTTCAATTAAATACGATTTTCCAGTTGTGATAGTGATCGGTAGTGAAGGCAAAGGAGTCTCTCCATTAGTTCTCAAAAATTCTGATTATATTGTTAAAATTCCTCAATATGGTCACGTTAATTCTTTGAATGCATCCGTGGCTGCCGGTATTTTATTAGCAGAGGTGCATAAATCAAATTCCTAAAATAGGAGGAGATTTATGTCTAAAAGATCATATCACTGTTTAGTGGACGAACACCTGCACAACTTAATCGCACAAGGAAATTATGAAGCATTTGAGGGTTTGAAAAAGCGCTATAAGCGTCATGCTTTACAAATATGTCATGATATCTTGTCGCGATATCGCAAGACAGGCGTTAGCCTTCGCGAATTAATGATGGTGTGCGATAGTTGCTTTCTTCCCATTGTTAAAAAATTTAATTCTTCACTAAACTCATTTTTTTCTTTTTGGAAAGAAAGCACTTTTCATCAAATAATGGGATACCTTGTGGACTCTGGATATATCAACGAATCAGATGCCCCAATTAATGCTTTTTCTATTGACCAAGTTTACGAAGATAAGCATCCGTTTTCTGACAAGCTATGTGAAAAAGATGACGCTTTTTCATTAAAAAGAAAAATATACGAAATTAAAAGCATCATTCTTCAAAGAAAAAGTATATTTACCTCACAAGAAAGCACACTTTTAGAATTTGTATTAGATGGATATACATTAGGAGATTTAGAACACGCTGGAATGTTAAGCAAATCAACATTATATTTAACCTTCAAAAATGCTGTTAATAAATTAAGAAAACTGCTTGATGAAAAAAAGGCAAATCGACGGTAATATCATTATTTTCACTTTGTGATTAGCACAATATCGATATGTATTTTTACTTTCGCGTGATATAATGCCTTGCATGAGCAAGTTAGAAATCAAAAATTTGTGTTTTTCTTACGATAAAGTCACACCAATTATCGATGATGTTTCTATATCAATTGAAGCTGGTTCTTTTGTGGCTTTTTTAGGTCACAACGGTTCAGGAAAATCAACATTAGCGAAGCTCATCGTCGGATTATTGGATAAAAACAAGGGACAAATCTTTTTTGATGACGAAGAAATCACCAAAAAGAACATTAAAAAGTTACAAACAAAAACCGCTCTTGTATTTCAAAATCCAGACAACCAATTCATTGGTGCGACTGTAGAAGATGATATTGCTTTTGGCTTAGAAAATAGGCAAATGCCACACGAACAAATGCAGGACGAAATCAATAAGTTTGCAGAAAGTGTGAACATGCTTGATTATCTTAAAAAAGAACCAATAAATCTTTCTGGAGGCCAAAAACAAAGAGTAGCCTTAGCTGGCGCTTTAATCTTGAAGCCAGAAATTTTGATTTTGGATGAAGCAACATCTATGCTTGATCCTCAAGGCAAAAATACCGTTAGAGAACTCATAGATAAAATCCATCAAGAAAATCCAAATTTGACAATAATTACCATTACTCATGATATTGATGAAGCGCTTTTGTGTGACAAAGTTTTCATTTTGTCTAAAGGAAAACTTGTTAAAAGTGGTACACCTCAAGAAGTTTTAAGAGACGAAAAAGCTTTATTGGAAGTCAAGTTAGATATGCCATTTATTTATCGCTTAGAAAAGAAATTAAGTGAGACGGGTATCGATTCACAAGCTGAAAATCTCGAACAATTAGTGGAGGATATATGGGCATCAAAGTAGAAAATATATTCTATACATACCAGAAAAAAGCCTCCAATAGCACATTAGCGTTAGATAATGTTTCTTTAACAATCAACGATAATGACTTCGTTGCTATCGTGGGAGAAACCGGTAGTGGTAAGTCCACACTAGTGCAAACTTTTAATGCTCTTCTTGTTCCAGATAAAGGACAAGTAAAAGTTGGTGATTTTGCTGTTAATTATAAAAATCGTAAGAGTAAGAAAATCCGTGGTCTTAGGAAACAAGTTGGCCTTGTTTTCCAATTCCCTGAATATCAACTATTTGAAGAAACTGTAGAAAAGGATGTCGCTTTTGGTGTGAAAAACTTTGGAGCAAATAACGAAGAAGCTTTAGCCAGTGCTCATCGCGCTTTAAGACGTGTTGGTTTAGATGAATCATATTACACTCGTCCACCTTTTGAATTATCAGGTGGTGAAAGAAGAAAAGTTGCTATTGCAGGTATATTAGCCTTAAATCCGGACATTATCATCTTTGATGAACCAACTGTTGGCTTTGATTATAGCAGTGCTAAAGAATTGATGAATCTTATTGTTTCTTTACATCAATCTGGTCGAACCATCATTGTGGTTACCCATGACATGGATCTTGTTAATACTTACGCTAAAAAGGTCTTTATGTTGGACCATGGCAAAGTAGTTTTTGAAGGTGAGCCTTCTGAATTGTTCCTATATGCTAGAGAAAACAACTGTTTAGATATTCCTAAAGTAATCAAGCTCGCTTTAGCGCTAAAAGAAAAAGGGATGGATATAGATATCAATCAAATACGTAGTATTGATGATTTGGTGAAGGCAATTAATAACTGGAGGCAGCACAATGGCTAGTACTACCTTTGGTCGTTATTCATTTCGCGATACATTCATCCATCGTTTGGACGCGAGAAATAAAATATTCCTCATGATTCTAATCATGGTTGGGATCTTTTTCCAATTCCATTTATGGTCAACCGCTTTGTTGTTAAGTGGTATTTACTTTGCAGCGTTAATCGTTATCATGGTCATTTCTAAAGTTAATTTCTTTAGTTTGTTTAAATCATTAGGGGCGATGTGGTTTTTCATCATCATACTGATGGTGATTTATATTTTTATTCCGAATGACAATTATTATTTACCTGTTGCTTTTAGGATTGGTTCTTTGGAAGTTAGGTGGGATGCTTTTTGTCAAACCGGTTATATCATTTTACGTCTCATAATTATGATTTCATTGACCATGGTACTTACTTCTACCACAAAACCAATGGATATGACCAATGCTTTTGAATGGTATATGCTGCCTTTAAAACCATTACATTTCCCATCTCATGAAATCGCGATGACTTTATCGATTGCATTAAGATTCATTCCAACTTTATTAGATGAAACTGAAAGAATCATGAAAGCTCAAGCTTCTAGAGGCGTGGATTTCAATCATGGTGGTCTTTTCAAACGTATGGGTGCGGTTATTGCCTTAATTATCCCATTATTCGTGTCCGCTCTAGAAAGAAGTGAAGAACTCGCTAATGCGATGATAGTGAGAGGCTATGATCCAAGCGCTAAACGTACTAAATATCGTTTATTAAGATTTTCTTGGAGAGATATTATCGCTTTCCTACTAGTAGGTTCTGCCTTTGCTTTAATTATTGTTTTATTTGTTTATGATAATAATGGCAGCGACCTTGATTTAATCTATCGTTTATTCCAAGTGAAAGGTTTTTAAAATGAGAGTATTAGGCGTTTGTTCATATAAAGGAACCAAGTACTATGGCTGGCAAAAGCAAGTCGGTTTTGTTAGTGTTCAAAGTACCATTGAGGAAGTTCTATCCAAAGTTTACGATACACCAATAAATATTACTGGTTCCGGCAGAACCGATGCAGGCGTGCATGCATTAAAGCAATATTTTCACTTTGATACCAATAAGGAAAAAGACTTATCGCAGCTTTGCTATGCTATGAACAAAATGCTTCCTGATGATATTAAAATCCTATCTTTAGAACAAGTAGATGATGCGTTCCATTCAAGATATGACGCTAAAAGAAAGATTTATGAATATCGTATCGTACTTAAAAACAAAGATCCTTTCCAAGATGAACTAGCGTTTGTTTATCCAATGGATTTTGATTTTGTTTTATTTAAACAAGCGCTGGAAAAATTTGTTGGTAAACACAATTATCAAGATTTCACTTCTAAAGAAGAAGATGAAGATGGCTTTGTTAGAGAAATCTATCAAATAAATGTTAATAAAAATAACAACGAGGTATTGGTGACTTTTGAAGGTAGTGGTTTTATGCGCTACCAGATTAGAAACATGATCGGTTCATCCATCAGTGTGGCTAATAAAAAAGAGAGTCTTGATTTTATCGAATATCACCTTCAAGATAACAAGGTGAGAGAAATAATCGCTTATAAAGCACCGGCTAATGGTTTGTATTTAGTTGATGTTTTGTATAAATAATGTTCTATTTTATATGAACATGTGGTAATATTTTTTCGCTGAAAAACAAAAAGGAGTTTATATCATGGGTAGAGCACATGAAGTAAGAGCAAAAGCAATGGCTGCAACAGCAGCAAAAAGATCCGCCCTCTTTATGAGAGCTAGTAAAGAAATTTATATGGCGGCAAAATCTGGTGTTCCTGATCCTGAAATGAACTTAGCCCTCCGTTCCGCTATTGAAAAATGGAGAGGTCAAAATGTCACAAAAGATGTCATTGATAGAGCTATTCAAAAAGCTAAAGGCGGCGAAGCCGAAAGCTATTCTGAAGGCCGTTATGAAGCTTTTGGACCTGGTGGTTCTCTCTTCATCATCGATACATTAACAGATAACACCAATCGTGCTTTCATCGAAGTAAGAACAGCGATTACCAAAAAAGGTGGTCACTTAGGTTCTACTATTTTCAATTTCACTCAAACTGGTTTGTTCGTTTTCAACGGCACAAATAGAGATGAAGTAGAAGAAAACTTAATTCTTTCTGACGTTGATGTTCGTGAAGTCAACGAAGATGAAGGTAAAATTGAAGTTCTCGTTGAACCAGCGGCATTTGGCCAAGCTAGACAAGTTTTAGGTGATATGGGCATTTCTGAATTTGATGTAGCAGAAATTACCTTCTTAGCCAACGATCCAGTCGAATTAACTGATCCAGAAGAAAAACGTAAATTTGATGAATTATGTGATATGCTTGACGACTTACAAGACGTCCAAAACGTATATCATAATGTTAAATAGTTTATGAAAAAACTTTGTCACGCATTTTGCAAAGTAAATAATGTCTTTAGTCTCATTATTTCTATTTTAGGCATTGTTTTAGTTGCTGGTTTAATCATTGCATTAGTGATAGTTTCAAATATTGAATTTGAAGAAGATGTCGCAAAAGCCGCTGCGATAGGCGGTATTGCTGGTGGGCTCTTTTCCTCTTGTGTCTTTGTGGCCATTGGTCTAATAGGATACTTTGTTGGTAAAAAAGTCTTGTATGGCCTTGATACAGGTGCTAGCAAGAAACAACTATTTGGCTATGCTATTTGCTTAATTGTTTTTGGAGGATTTGCTGCTGCTGGTGTAGTAATTATAGCAACTCCAAGCCGTTACTTCGGTAACATACAATAAGAAAATGGAGGGCAACCTCCTTTTTTATTGCTAATGTGAAAACAAATTTATAAATAAATTGTTTGACATTATTTTCGTATACCTATATGATTTTAATCGGCACAAAAGCTAAATTAGCGAAGTCCCCGGTAAGGTCAAAGTTAGTTTGGTAAAGGAGGATTAAAGTTATGCAACGTCAAACTACTATTGCAAAAAATAACGAAATCCAAAGAAAATGGTTTGTGGTAGATGCCACTGACAAACCATTAGGAAGATTAGCCACTCAAGTCGCACAAGTTTTAACTGGTAAAAACAAACCAATTTGGACTCCAAATGTTGACTGTGGTGACTATGTTATCATCATCAACGCTGATAAGGTTTCTCTTTCAGGTGATAAGGTGAATAACAAAAAATACTACAACGTGTCTGGTTATGATGGCGGTCTCCGCACTCGTACAGCAGGTACTATGTTAGAAAAGTACCCAGTAGAAATGATGGAAAGATGCATCCATGGCATGCTTCCAAAAGGCCGTTTAGGTCGTCAAATGATTAAAAAATTATTTGTCTACGCTGGTCCAGAACACAAACAAGAAGCTCAAAAGCCAGAAGCGCTTGAGCTCAAATTCTAGGAGGTCCCCACATGGCAAAGAAAGCTGATCTTCAATATTACGGCACAGGCAAAAGAAAATCTTCAATCGCACGTGTTTATGTCACAGCAGGTACTGGTAAAATTATCGTTAACGGTCACCCAGTTGAAGAATATATGCCATACGCCACATTGATTCTCGATTTAAAGCAACCATTAACATTAACAGGTACAGAATCTAAGTATGATGTCCGCGCTGAAGTTAAAGGTGGTGGCTTCACAGGCCAAGCTGGTGCAATCCGTTTAGGTATTGCAAGAGCCTTATTAGAAGCCGGTTGCGATCGTGCAGTCTTAAAAGTTAACGGAATGGTCACACGTGACTCCCGTAAGAAAGAACGTAAAAAATACGGTCTTAAAGCTGCTCGTAAAGCACCACAATTCAGCAAACGTTAATCGTTTACTTATCAAGAAAGAGAAGAGGAAGTTTTACTTCCTTTTTTCTTTTCCTTATATTTTTTATAAATAAAAAAATACGTTGATTTTAATTTACCATTGTTGTATATTATTTTCGCTGTCCAAAAGACACGCGGGCCTATAGCTCAGTCGGTTAGAGCGCGGTGCTGATAACGCCGAGGTCGATGGTTCGATTCCATTTGGGCCCACCAAA
>JAKSVL010000019.1 GCA_024407995.1 Bacilli bacterium
TTTTAAAAAAGAAATTTTGTTAATGACTTTTCTTTCACAAAAATAACCTTCAAAATAATTTTGTCTCACTTAAAGTTTAACTTTTTGAAAGCGACTTTGCAATTCATCCAGTTCAACTAGATTGTGACATTTATTAAGGAAAACATCGTATATTTTGCCGTTTTTATCGAATGGAAGATAGCGTACATGACCAAGATTTGTGACAAAAACTACTGTTCTTTTTCTTTTGCTTTGTTCTTTGTCAATATATACTACATCAGCATAGTTATAATTGCTGACTTTTGTACCCTTAACTACGATTACGGATTTACTTTCTAAGTGATAATAATTGCGTGTCAATGACATGATTAACATGAAGATACTGAAGAAAACAAAAATTCCAATAATGCAGATTTGAACCACTCCAAAATCTTGAAATAAGAAGATATTAATACATGAAATAAAAATACAAACTGCAAAGACGAGATCTGCGATGAGAAATGTTATTATTGTTCTTTTTTTGTCGACTGGCAATTTCATAACTACTATATAATATAGCAATTTCCACACAGCATAGCAAAAATCTCTTTATGCGCGTATGCAGGTCGTATATAATTAATGCGTTGATTGAAGGGAGAAAAAGCTTATGTCACATAATGTCGTTGCTATGATTCTTGCTGGTGGCAAAGGCACTCGTCTTGGTCTCTTAACTAAAAAAATGGCCAAACCTGCTGTTAGTTTTGCTGCTAAATATCGTATTATTGATTTTCCACTTAGTAACTGTGCTAACTCTGGTATTAATACCATTGGCGTTCTTACTCAATATGAGCCAACTTTATTAGATAGTTACGTTGGAAATGGTGAAAAATGGGGTTATAACGGAGTGCACGCTCTATTAACTTCTATTGCTCCTCGCCAAACTGATGAAGGTGCAAACTGGTATAAAGGAACAGCAGATGCTATCACTCAAAACATTGAATTCTTGGATGGCTTAAATCCAGATTATGTTTTAATTTTGTCTGGTGATCATATTTACAAAACTACTTATAACGAAATGATAGACTTACACGTTGACAGCAAAGCTGATGCGACAATATCTGTCATTGAAGTTGATCCCAAAGAAGCAAGCCGCTTTGGTATTATGGCGGTTGATTCAACAGATCGTATTACTGAATTCCAAGAAAAGCCAAAGAAACCAAAGAGCAATTTAGCATCAATGGGCGTTTACGTTTTCTCTTGGAAGGTTTTAAGAAAATACTTAATCGCGGATAAGAATGCCGACACAAGTCACGACTTTGGTGGTGATATCATTCCGGCAATGCTTAACGATGGACTTAAATTGCAAGCCTATCGTTTCAAGGGTTATTGGAGGGATGTCGGTACACTTTCTTCATTGCATGAAGCAAATATGGATGTTGCTTTGGCAAGAAGCGATCTAAATCTCTATAACGATCCAAATACAAAAATTTTCACAGAAGATACTTATTCATTACCTCATTACTTGGGTAAAGAAGGCTCAATTGTTTCATCAATCGCTAATCAAGGTGCTGTTATTTTAGGAAATGTTAAATCTTCAGTTATTTCAAACGAAGTTTTAATTGAAGAAGGAGCTTTGGTTGACCGCTGCGTGGTTATGGAAGGCTCTGTTATTAAAAAGGGAGCAAAACTTTATAACACAATAGTTGCTCCATATACCGTGGTTGAAGCTGGCGCTGAAGTCAACCTTAATCAAGAAGATATCGCCCTTATCGGTGGAAAGGTGGTGTGCTAATATGGCAAAAGTATTTGGCCTCTGTAATTTGCATGATGCTCCAGGTTTAGGAAAATTAACCGAAAAGCGTCCTATTGGTGTTGTATCTTTTTTAGGAAGATACGGCCTTATGGATTTTACTCTTTCAAACTTTTCCAATTCTGGAATTGATCGTGTTGGTATCCTAGCAGATCGTTCAATGCACTCTGTTATCTCTCACGTTCGTGATGGTAGCATTTGGATTAATAACACCAAAACTGGTTCACAAAGAATTTTCTTCAATGAAAATACTCCGAGTAAAAAATTTAATACTGATATCAACAATCTTCTTGCAAACCGTTTGCATTTCGAAGATGAGGATGTTGATTATGTCGTTGTCGCTCCTGCGTTCTTTCTAATGTCTATTGACTTTAGAAAATATATTGAAAAGCACATTGAATCAGGTCGCGAAATTTCAATTATTTATAAGAAAGTTAAAAACGCAAAAGAGGCTTTCTTAAATTGCGATAGCATCAAAGTTGAAAATCATTTAGTCAAAGATTTCTCTGTAAATATTGGCCGTGCAAAAGAAGCAAATATTTCGTTAGAAACATTTATTTTCAATTTCAAAACATTTGTTGAACTTCTTAACCACACACGTGAAATTTCTTCATTGTTTAATATCCGTGACTTAGTCAATTACTGTGCCACAAATAAACTCTACGAAGTAAATGCTTTCTCCTTTGATGGTTATGTCGCACCAATTTTGACTTTTGATGATTATTGCCATTATTCTATGGAACTTCTTTCATGCGAAACAAGAAAGAATCTTTTCATTGATAATTGGCCAATCTATACAACTACTCACAACACACCTCCAGCCCTTTATGGTCCTAACGCGGAAGTAAAAAATTCTTTCGTTGCTAATGGTTCCAACATTCAAGGTACTGTCATTAATTCTGTGATTTCTCGTGATGTTGTCATCGAAGAAGGAGCAGTGGTTAAGAATTGCATTCTCTTCTCAGGTACTAAGGTTGGTAAAGATAGCCGACTTGAATATGTTGTCGCTGATAAGAATGTCAAAATTAAAGAAATCAAAGAAGTTAGCGGCGAAGAAAGCTGCTACACATATATTAGTTTTGGAGCAAACATTTAATGAAAATCGTTATGGTTGCCAGCGAAGCACGCCCGTTTTGCAAAACAGGCGGTCTTGCTGATGTCGTTTATTCACTCTCTAAAGAACTTGCTGTTTTAGGAGAAGATGTCTCAATTATTCTTCCTTTTTACGACAGCGTTCGTCGCCAGCTTGTTAATGAACCGCTTAAAAAAGCGGCGTCTTTTAACACACACATGTCTTGGCGTAAACAAACTGTTGATGTCTATCAAGTTAAAAGAGATGGCATTAATTATTTCTTGATAGAAAATCGTCAATATTTTGAAAGAGGCCATATTTATGGCGATTTTGATGATGGAGAAAGATTTGCTTTCTTTGCTATGGCGGTCAAAGAATTTTTGTTAACAAAATCATTATATCCAAGCATCATTCACGTTCATGATTGGCAAGCAGGTATGCTTCCTTGCTTGTTAAAAACTGATGCTATCTGCCATAAAAAATTCGCTAAAACAAAATTTGTTTTTACGATTCATAACCCGGCATTCCAAGGAATGATGCCAAAATTTACATTAGGGGATTTTTATAATTTATCTGATGATTTGTTTGACAATGGTTCAGTCCGCTTTAACGATCAAGTTTCCACTTTAAAAGCAGGTATTGTCTATTCAGACAAAATTACAACCGTATCACCAACACACCATTTAGAACTATTAACACCTGAAGGTGGTATGGGTCTTGATACAATCCTTCGCTATAGAGAATGGGATTTCTGTGGCATTCTAAATGGTATTGATTATCTAGAATTTAATCCAAATAGTGATCAACAGATTGCTATGCCTTATACAGAAGATAAACTTGTCTCAGCTAAAAAAGCTAATCGTGAAACATTGATGAGACAATTTAATTTGAAAAACAATAGCAAAGGTCCATTATTTTCACTAGTAACTCGTATCACATGGCAAAAAGGATTTGACATCATTTTCCCTGCCATTGAAGATTTAGTGAATCGTGGCGCTTCCATTTTTATGCTCGGTAGTGGTGAATCACAATATGAACAAAGATGGGAAGAATTAAGAAAAAAATACCCAGATAGAATCGGTTTATATATTGGTCATAGCGACGCACTTGCACATAAAGTCTATGCCGCAAGCGATTTCTTCATAATGCCATCATTATTTGAACCATGTGGTTTGGGTCAAATGATTGCTCAAAGATATGGCACATTGCCAATCGTTAGAAGAACAGGTGGTCTTAAAGACTCTGTGATTTGCTATAACGGCAACAACGCTGAAACAAGCAATGGTTTTGGCTTTGATGCCTACAGTGTTGAAGAAATGAAGCGTACTGCAAATTACGCTTATGATGTTTATCAAGATAAAAAGTTATTGCATCGCTTGATGAAAAATGCGATGCTTACTGACAATTCTTGGCAAAAAAGTACCCAAGAATACCTTAAACTTTACAACCAATTAATTAAATAGAAAGAAGAACAGCATTATGGGATTTAATCATCGCGAAATTGAAGCCAAATGGCAAAAGTATTGGGAAGATAATCAAACATTCAAAACTGATGTTTATGATTTCTCCAAACCAAAGTTCTACGCTTTGGATATGTTTCCTTATCCATCTGGCGTGGGTTTGCATGTTGGCCATCCTGAAGGCTATACTGCAACAGATATCGTCAGTCGTATGAAGAGAATGCAAGGATTTAATGTCCTCCATCCTATCGGTTACGATTCTTTTGGCCTTCCAGCGGAACAATACGCCATTCAAACAGGCAATAACCCAGATGGTTTTACCCAAAAAAATATTGAATATTTTACCAAGCAATTAAAACATCTCGGTCTAGATTACGATTGGGATCGTATGATTCTTACTAGCGATCCATCCTTCTATCATTGGACACAGTGGATTTTTAAAGGACTGTATTTAGATGGCTATGCCAAATATGTTGATATGCCAGTAAACTGGTGTGAAGAATTGGGTACAGTATTAAGCAATGATGAAATCATTGATGGAAAGAGTGAACGTGGTGGTTATCCTGTTATTAGAAAAAATCTAAAGCAATGGGTTATTGACCAACCTAAATTTGCTGAACGCTTATTAGATGGCTTAGATCAAATTGATTGGCCTGAATCCACTAAAGAGATTCAACGCAACTGGATTGGCAAGTCCATAGGTGCAGAAATGACTTTCAAAGTTGCAGATAGCGACAAGTCATTTGTAGTTTTCACCACACGTTGTGACACTATTTTCGGATGCACATACTGCGTGCTTTCTCCTGAGCACTCACTTGTCAAAGAGATTATGAGCAAGAAACAAGAAAAAGATGTGCTTGCCTATATTGAAGAAGCCAGTAAGAAATCTGAAATCGAAAGGACCTCCCTTAACAAAGACAAAACTGGTTGCTTTACTGGTGCTTATGCTATTAATCCTATTTCTCAAAAGAAGGTACCAATTTATATTTCCGATTACGTTTTATCGTCTTATGGAACAGGCGCAATTATGGCTGTGCCAGCGCATGACTCACGTGACTACGCCTTCGCGAAGAAATATGGTTTAGACATTATCCAAGTTTTAGATGGTGGTGATATTTCTAAAGAAGCATATGAAGAAGATGGCTTACACATAAATTCTGACTTTTTGAATGGTTTAAACAAAGAAGATGCCATCAATAAGATGCTTGATATTCTCGAAGAGAAAGGCATTGGCAAAAAGAAAGTTAACTATAAATTTAGAGAATGGATTTTCGCAAGACAAAGATATTGGGGCGAACCTGTCCCAATCGTTCATTTGGATAACGGAGAAATTCATGCTTTGGATGACAATGAACTTCCATTGGTTTTACCAGTGCTAGATGACTACAAAGGTCATAATGGTCAAGCACCTTTAGAAAATGCTACTCTGTGGAAAGAATATAACAAGAATGGTTTAAAGGGCAAACGCGAAACAAGTACAATGCCTGGCAGCGCTGGTTCCAGCTGGTATTTCTTAAGATATGTTGATCCACATAATGATCAAATATTCTGTGATAAAAAACTCGCAGATCACTGGTTGCCGGTTGACTTATATATCGGTGGACCTGAACACGCAGTTGGCCATTTAATTTATTCACGTATTTGGACTAAATATCTTCACGATAAAGGCTATATTTCCTTTGATGAACCATTCAAAAAACTTGTTCACCAAGGAATGATATTGGGTGCCAACAACATCAAAATGGGCAAACGTTACCCAGAGTTTGTTGTTAATCCTTTGGATGTGTGTGAAGAATTTGGCGCGGATACATTGCGCTTGTACGAAATGTTCATGGGTCCTCTTGAAGCAAGCAAACCTTGGAGCAACCAAGGTGTTGAGGGCGCAAGAAGATTCCTAGACCGTGTTTATCGTATTATCGTGGAAAATGGTATTGTGAGCAAAGACGCCACTCCTGAATTAGATTTGATTTACAATCAAACAGTGAAAAAAGTCAGTGAGGACTTTGAAAATCTAGCTTTTAATACCGCAATCAGCCAAATGATGATTTTCATTAACGAAATTTATCGTGTTAATAAAATTAGTCAAGAATATGCAGAAGGCTTTGTTAAACTTATTTCTTGTATTTGCCCACATCTCGGTGAAGAAATGTGGCAAAAACTTGGTCACGATAAAACAATAGCTTTCGAATCATGGCCAAAATACGATCCTTCTAAACTAGTCATTAATACTGTTAAAATCGCTGTTTCAGTTAATGGCAAAGTAAGAGGAGAATTAGAAATTGCTAAAGATGAAGATGATGAAATAGTAAAAGCCGCTGCTTTTGAACTTGATGGTGTCAAACGTAATATCGAAGGCAAAGAAATCAAAAAAGTCATCGTTGTTAAAAATAGAATCGTTAACATTGTTGTGCTCTAGGAGAAGTTATGAACATTTGTATTGATGTTGGTAATTCCACAATAGGAATTGGAGCTTTTAAGAATAACAAACTTATCGAAAGAATGATGATAAATACCGATCCTCATTTTACCGAAGATGAGTTTTATCAACTTTTCAAAAAGCCATTTTCATACGTTCTAGAAGGAAAAGAAACATTAGATTCAATCATTTTTTCTTCTGTTGTGCCTCAAATTAATATTCCATTACTATCAGCATTAAAAATGCTCACCGATGTGGAGCCAATTCTCATTGGGCCAGGCACAAAAACAGGCCTATCAATCAAAGTTGATAATCCAATGGAAATTGGTAATGACTTAATTGCAGATTTGGTCGCGGCGAAGGAGCAATATGGATATCCTTCCATCATCACTGATTTAGGTACTGCTAGTAAGATACTAGTTTTAGATAAGAATGGTGTTTTTATTAGTTGCCTTATTATGCCAGGTCTTATCTTATCTGCTCAATCATTATCAAACAAAGCTGCTTTGCTTCCTGAAGTATCTTTAATTGCCCCTAAATCAATTCTCGCTAAAAACACCTTATCAGCGATGAACGCTGGCATTGTATATGGCCATGCAGATATGATTGCCGGTTTAATCAAAAGAATAGAAAATGAATTAGGCTATGATTGCAAACATATATTGACCGGTGGTGGTGCTGTCTATATCAAAGATATCGTAAAAGATGACTTTGTTTTTGATAGAGACCTCAATCTAAATGGTTTGAATATTATTATAAATAAAAATAGCAAGGAGAAATAACGTGTCCAAGAATAATTTTTATCAAGAATTAACTAAACCTTATCAAGCACAAATGCTTAAAGCATTGAAAGAATTTGTTGCTATCGATTCTGTTTATGACGAATCAACAGTGGATAAGGAAAATCCTTTTGGAAA
Source organism: Bacilli bacterium (assembly GCA_024407995.1). Classification (GTDB taxonomy): domain Bacteria; phylum Bacillota_I; class Bacilli_A; order RFN20; family CAG-826; genus RUG14515. Next base: position 7,634 of record JAKSVL010000019.1, read on the forward strand.
AGGTGTCACCGCTGCGCTTAAATATATTGAAAATCTAGCTAGAAATGATGGATTTATCGTTACTAATTATGATAATAAAATCATTGAGATTTTAACAAATTACGAAGAAAAGAATATCGCTATTCTTGCTCACGCCGATGTAGTTCCAGTTGGTACAGGTTGGCCACAAGACCCATTTACTGTCTTAGAAAAAGATGGCACATTATATGGTCGTGGTGTCGCCGATGATAAAGGTCCGCTTCTTTCTGCTTATTATGGATTAAAGGCCTTAAGAGACAATAATTTGTTAGGCAATTATCAAGTCAGATTCCTTGTTGGTGGCAACGAAGAAAGCGGTTCTTTGTGTATGGAACATTATTTCCACACTTTAAAGAAAAAACAACCGACATTAGGTTTTTCTCCTGATTCAGCCTATCCTTTAACTTATGCCGAAAAAGGCATCATCGGTTTTGCTGTTAGAAAAGAACTTAATTTTCCTGAACTCATCTCTTTGAAAGGCGGGGTAGCGTCTAACTCTGTTATTGAAAGATGTGAAGTGCTTCTAAAAGAAGATTTGAATTTAATCTCATATTTTAATAACGAAGGTGTTGATTATTCATACCTAGTAAAAGAAGATCAAATGCAACTAGTCTTCCATGGTTTGGCCGCTCATGGTTCAGTCCCATGGATGGGCAAAAATGCCGCTTTAGTAGCGATTAAATATCTTGGTGAATATTACAAAAATGAAGACTTTATAAATCTTTATCGCTTATATAGTGATCCAAGAGGTGCTGGTGTTAACGCTGATGCCGTTAGTGAAAACATGGGCACAAACTCTTTAAACGTTGGCCTTATTTCTATTGAAAATAACAAGCTTGAATTAATTATTAATTATCGTCACGTTGAGACTGTGACCGCCGAGCAAATGAAAAACAATTTTATCGAAGCATCCAAGCCATTTGAAGTAGAAGTGCTTGGTGTTTCGCCATTGCTTTTCTACCCTAAAGACCACAAACTAATTCAAACTCTTTTAAGAGTTTATCAAGAAGAAACTGGTGATTATGAAACTCAAATCATTGCTTCTGGTGGTGGCACATACGCCAAAGAGGCAGATAATGTGGTTGCTTTTGGTATGGAATATCCAGGCTATGATCCTATTATGCATGGCGTTAATGAACATACTGAAATTAGTCAACTTACTGAATCAATGGGTATTTATGCTCATGCAATTATTGAACTTGGAAAGAAACTGTAATGCGTACAAAATTTAAACCCTGGGCAGAACCTTATATCAATGAGCATCCAGAAGTGATGTGCCCTTTTGATAAGCTTAATGAAGAAGCCCCATGTTATCTAGAAATTGGTTCAGGTAAAGGACAATTTTTGGTTGATATGGCTAGTAAATTTCCTAACGAAAAGTTCATTGGTGTAGAAAGAAACGTCACATGTGCGGGTATTACCGCTAAGAAACTGGTGGAAAATAAAGTTGCAAACGCCAAGCTTATTTTTGCTGATGCTCAGCAGATAACTGCTGCTGTTAATGATAATTCGATTGATGGAATTTTCCTTAATTTTTCAGATCCATGGCCAAAGAAGAGACATCATAAAAGAAGGTTAACATCGGAATCATTTATTTCTGAATATTACCGTATTTTAAAAAAAGGGTCACGCCTCATTTTTAAAACAGATAATTATGATTTGTTCACATATTCTATAGAGATAGTAAGTGCTTCTTCTTTTAAGTTAGTGGAAGCAAATTATTCATATGATGGTAGTGACGATTTTGATGCAATTACTGAATATGAAGCGAATTTCCGCTCTCAAAATCTTCCTATCTATCGCTTAATATTGGAGAAATTATGATTAGTAAATATGGCTTAATTAATCATTTTGAAAAAATTAATGCTTATCTTAGCGTTATTTTGGATGAAATGCCTAATGGTGTCCAAATTAAACAAGATGAAGATCTTTTGATATATGAAAAAGATGGGCGTATTTATCGTCTTGATATTTTTAACTTAAAGAAGTATGTAAAAATCCGAATCCAAGGTTTAATTTATTTACCAAATTATGAATTAATTGCTATCCTGAATAGCTATCTCGGCAAATACGATATTATGCTTATGAGTAAAGATGAATCAGGCTTCTTCATCGTTAAAGACGAAGACAATTACAAAGTAAAAGTAAAAAAAGATACATTGCTTGCCAACGGAGAATTTGTTAAAGAAGAGCGTTTTGTGACTTATCAAGATTTGGACATTAACGAGCCAAACGAACCAATACTATTAACTAATGATGAAGCAAGCGATGAAGATATAAATAAGGATTTTTTCCAAATGGAGGAACGTGAAATATGATGGAGATTGAATTAAAAAAAGCTGGTAAAATTTCTCGCTTAACTAATAAAACATTTAATTTTCCTAAACAGTTAGGTGAAGGTTTTTACAGCGCTAATTATTTTCTAAAAAGTCGTAAGATTGTTAGTGAAAATCTTTCTGGTCATATCGTCACTATGCAATGGTTTCAAAGAAGAGATAATTCCATGCTTTGCGGTGTTGATGAGGCCATCGCTCTGATTCATACTTTTGCTGTTCATCCAGAAGAATTAGTTATAGAAGCGCTTAATGATGGTGATATCATTCAAGCGAATGAGCCAGTTTTAAAAGTGACTGGTAAATATGAAAACTTTGGTTTTTTAGAATCGGTTATTGATGGTATCTTGGCACGCAGAAGTAGTGTAGCAACTAATGTAAAAGAAGTGCTCGATTATGCTAAAGAAACTCCTGTCTTTTCTATGGCAGATAGACAAGATGATTATCTCACCCAAGTTGGTGATGGTTATGCCACTTATGTTGCCGGTATTAATCGTGTTAGTACAGATGCGCAAGGTCTTTGGTGGGGTGGAAAAGGCATGGGTACAATGCCACATGCTCTTATTCAACTTTGTGGAGGAGATATTTGTAAAGCCGCTGATGCTTATATAAAAACATTTCCTGATGAACAAGTGACTGCATTAATTGACTATCATAATAATGTTGTGAGAGATTCATTGATTATCGCTCGTCATCTCGGCCATAAATTAAGAGGAGTACGCGTGGATACAGCGAAAAACTTAATTGATCATTATTTTGATGATAAAGATACGAGTAACTTTGATCCTCATGGTGTTTGTAAAGAATTGATTATCGCTTTAAGAGAAGCTCTTGATAAAGAAGGCTTCAATTATGTTGGTATAACAGTTTCTTCTTCTTTCACTGCTGAAAAGATTCAAGCCTGGAAAGAAGCTGGAGTTCCTGTATCTATGTTTGGTGTTGGTACATCTTTCGTTAATAATATGACTTGTGGCTTTACAGGTGACTTGGTCATGCTTGATGGCAAAGAAGAAGCCAAAGAAGGCCGCACTAATATTTCAAGTGATAGACTTCAAAAAGTCCCTTATCCAATTTATTAATATGATTAAAGCAAAGAAAAAAGTGGATGAGCGTTCATCCACTTTTCTTTTAACTGTTTGATATTAGAGCTTACGGTTGTAGTATTCAACGATTTGTGATTCTGTGATATCTTGTGGTAATTCTTTACGTTCGACTTCACGAATGTATTTACCAGACATCTTTTCAGCATCAACTTCGACCCAACCGACTTTTGTGCCGAGTGTTTCGAGAGATTCTTTAATCACTTTTAAGTCTTTACTGCTTTCTTTAACACTCACGACATCGCCAACATTTAATAATGCGCTTGGGATGTCTAACTTTTTGCCGTTAACTTCGATATGGCCATGGTTGACGAGTTGTCTTGCGCCACGTCTTGTTCTAGCAAAACCCATTCTGTAGACAAGGTTGTCTAAACGGGATTCGAGTAATTTCATGAAAGCAACACCAGTAACTTCTTTACTACTTAAAGCAATCATGAATAAGCGACGGAATTGTCTTTCGTTAACACCATACATTTGTCTTAATTTTTGTTTTTCGATCAATTGTTTGCCGTATTCAGAATTCTTTTTACGACGGGTGTTACCATGTTGGCCTGGGCCATAAGGACGTTTCGCTAATTCTTTGTTTGTTTCAAGTGTGGAAAAGCCTAAACGTCTAGATCTTTTCCAATCTGATCCTGTGTATCTCATGTTCTTCTCCCTTCTTTATTTTTTTGCAAAATAATGAATGGTGTGAATTCCTTTTCCCGGATGTTTGATTAAACTTTTCACCGTATAGCTTTGGTTACTCAGTCACAGCCGTATCAAACGTCGGACGGATTGTATTCACATGCTGCATTACATGCAGTTAATAATATATAGAAAATCGCAAGCCCAGTCAATTAAAAAATAAGTATTTTTCATTGAAACACAGTTTGTAAAGCGGATCGACAAACGAATCTGCTTTTTATTTGTGATAAATGAATAGTGGAATACAGGCTAAAAAATCATAAATTTTGTACACAATGATTTAAATATAGTAGGATAAAAAATTACACATTTTTATCTCTTAAAAATTAGATAAAATTTGTTCCATAAAGATAATAACAAGATAGTGACTTTTAAGAAATAATTAATATTTCATAAAAATTCTTTTATCTTAGACACAAAAATCGCTAAAATAGAAATGTGGTTATGACCATTATTTTTATCTAAGGGCATAAGGAGGTAGTTGTATGAATGTTTTATTGAGTGCTGGACAGCAAGTTGGAATTGGATTTTTAATCGCGGGAATCGTTGTTGTTCTCGGTGTTTTATTCTTCTTGCTTTATCATTTTGTTATTTCAAGAAATAGGGTCAAGCATCAAGTTCGCGAATTACAAAAGAAATATTCATATTTAGATGCCTTATTAATCGGTCAAGATTCTCAATACATTCACCGTTTAGAAATCATTTCTAGAACAAACCTTCTTTATGTTGATAAACATGAAAAATTTTCTCGTCGTTTTAAAGAAATTTATGAAAATGATGACAAATTTGCCGAATCAATGATTAGGCAATTGAATGCTTTAATTAATAATAAACAATATAAAAATATTAAATCAGTCATTATTGACGCTAAGAAAGCAATGAGTATTTTCGAAGAAAAAGCGAATACTTTAGATAATGATTTGTATGTTTTAATCAAGCCAGAAGAAGACTCACGTCAATCCATACTAAAACTTAAAGAAAACTTCCGCCGCGTGAAACAAACATTCTATGCTAACTCGTCAAATTTGGATTTGGTCAGTGCTTCTATTAACCAAGTCTGCGATAAATTAGATCAAATGTTTGTTGATTTCGAAACTCACATTGAAAGTGCTGAATATGATGAAGCGCAAGCGCTTTTACCAACTATCGGTAAAGTAGTATCTGCTTTGGAAAGTGCTCTTTCACAATTACCAAATCTTTGCATTTTGGTGAATACCGTCATTCCTGAAAAGATTGAAAATCTTAAGAAAAATTATGATGAAGTAGAATCTTTAGGATTACCGCTATTCAATCTTTCTTTCCAAATGCGCTTGGGCGAATGGAATACCGATTTAGCAGTTATTCGTACCAAATTAACTAAACTAGAAATTGCTAATATTATGGAATCTCTTGATGTTCTCCAATCAGAAATTGAAGAAGTTCAATATCAATTAAACGGTGAACAATCTGCTAAAAAATATTTCGAAGAAAATAACCAAATTATCTATAACAAAGTGATTGAATTAGAAAAGGTTTTCTTGAAAATCTGTTCCCTCTTACCAGATGTTTTCAACACATATGTTGTGACCGAGGATCATAAAGAGAAAATCGAAGATCTAAAACAATCTATGAACACATTAGGCACGGTCAAACAGTCACTTGATAATTATGTTCACTCTGCCTTAAAACAACCATTTTCTTCCTTGAAGAATAAACTAGATGAATTATCTGAACAATATGAAAAAGCCAAAGAAGGAATTGGTGAATTCAAAGAATATGTCGATTTTTTGAAAAACTCGAGCGAAGAAGCTTATACATTAGTGTTCGTTTATTATTATCGTTTAAAACAAGTCGAATCTCTTTTAAGAGAAATTGATCTTGCTTTCTTCTCTCAACAATACAAAGTTCGTATTGAAGATTGCTATGATTTGTTAAACGAAATTGATAAAGCTGTCAAAGTTCAGCCGATTGCTGTTGATGAAATCAATGAAAAAGTTGATATTCTCAAAATGACCGCTAACGCATTGTTTGATGAAATAGAAAATAAATTCCGTGAAATGCAACTTGCAGAATCTGCAGTCGTTTATGCAAATCGTGATAGAAATCATCAAGATGATGTTCATCAACAATTATGCATTCTAGAAGAAGCGTTCAACCGTGGCGAATTTGTGAAAACGTACCACGAAGCTAACGCGATATTCAAGCGTATGCACGTGGAAGAATCTGGTGGCGCAAATGGATAAAATTATCTATCTAGATAATGCCAGCACCAGCAAAGTCAATTCTGAAGTATTGGAATCGTTTAATCAGATAGTCTCTAAATACTTTGCTAATCCGAGCAGTATTCATCGATTAGGACAAGAAAGTAATCGCTTGCTAGAAAAAAGCCGTGAGCAAATTTTAAGCTTACTTAATTTAAACCACCATGAAGTAATTTTTACTAGTGGCGCAACTGAGGCAAACAATTTGGCCATTAAAGGCTATGCCTTAGCGAATCGTTCACGTGGTAATCATCTTATCACCAGCGTGACTGAACACCCTTCAGTTCTCAATACTTTTAAGCAATTAGAAAAATATGGTTTTAAAATCACCATTTTGCCGGTTAATGAAAAAGGCGTAATAGAGGTTAATTCTTTAAGAGATGCTCTTACCGATCAAACCATCCTAGTTTCTATCATGTCTGTTAATAACGAAATAGGGGCGATTAATCCGATTAAAGAAATAGGAAATTGTTTAAAAAATTATCCAAAAATTGCCTTTCATGTCGATATGACTCAAGCCATCGGTAAAGTAGATATTCCATTAGAAAACGTTGATATGATTTCTTCTTCTGGCCACAAAAT